>JBGSUZ010000663.1:0-13502 GCA_041753235.1 Acidaminobacteraceae bacterium | reverse complement strand
TAAAGGCTATTCCGTTTATTAGGCCTATACCACCAACAATTGCTGCATCGTCTTTGAGACCCCGGTCGCCATGGAGTTCTAAAAATTGGTCGCAGATCGTCTCTATATATTCTAGTGAAGTCGGTCTGCCTTTCATTCGTGCACGCTGCACAGACTGCCAGGCGGGTGGGGGTGAAAATGGAACTGTGATACTACCTTCTACAGGGCAGGCAAGTCCCTTTTCAGGGGTGTAGCTAACAACTTGCTTGGACTTCATAGGCCTGACCTCCATGGATTTTTAATATTTGAGCGATGGTACGGCTGAGTTGATTTCTAGCAACAATTCGGTCAACATAGCCGTGTTCCAGTAAAAATTCAGCAGTTTGGAAACCTTCTGGAAGCTTTTGTCGTATAGTTTGCTCTATAACTCTAGGGCCAGCAAAACCAATTAAAGCACCGGGTTCAGCTAGTATAATGTCCCCAAGCATTGCAAAACTTGCAGTTACGCCACCTGTAGTCGGGTCAGTCAAGACGCTGATGTAGAGCCCACCTGAGCGACTAAATTGTGACAAGGCAATACTGGTCTTCGCCATTTGCATGAGTGAGAAAATCCCTTCCTGCATTCTAGCACCACCAGATGCGGTCAATATAATTAATGGTAGTTGCTCTTTTTGAGCGGTTTCAATAAGTTGAGTGATACGCTCACCTACTGCGGTGCCCATACTGCCCATCATGAAAGACGGGTCCATAACGCCAATGGCACAAGGATAACCGCCAATACGCGCACGTCCTGTGGTTACTGCTTCCGTTCTGCCAGTTTTCTCTTGTTCATGCTGAAGTTTGGCTTCATATTTTGGAAATGTGAGTGGATTATCCCCGAGTACCGCTTCAAACATCGGCTCAAAGCTTCCTAGGTCTACTAGCTTTTTTAAGCGTTCAACTGGGTTTAACCGACTGTGGTTTCCGCACTGTGGGCAAATACCATTGCCTGTTTGCAAGACTTCGAGCGTTATGGACACACCACATTTTTTACAGTCGGTGGCTTTGGATTTTACAGTAGTACTTTCTGTCTTAGCCGTTACGCGCTGAGCTTCAAACGCAGTGATTTCACTAGGCTTAAGCTGAATATATTTTGTTTTTTTGAATAATTTTCCGATTATCTTATTCATCTATTTGTTCTCCAATAGTCTGCCAATCAAGCCTGTATCATAGTCACCAGCTTCAAATGACTCTTGGCTTAACAACAGGTAGTGAAAATCTATGTTGGTTTTGACGCCTGTAATTACGAGCTCGCCTAATGCACGTTTCATACGTAAAATAGCTTCCTCTCGGCTTGGCGCATGAACAATGAGTTTGCCAATCATTGAGTCATAAGTTGGGGGAATTTTATACCCTCTGTAAACGGCTGAGTCAACACGTACGCCAAGACCCCCAGGTATGAATAGTTCTTCAATAGTGCCCGGAGATGGTCTAAAATGAGCACTAGGGTCTTCTGCGTTAATACGGCATTCTATAGAATGGCCTTGAATTTGAACGTCTGATTGTTCTAAAGCTAAAGGCTGGCCTGCCGCAATGTTAAGTTGGGCCTTTATTAGGTCGACACCAGTAATCATTTCAGTTACAGGGTGCTCCACCTGAATACGGGTGTTCATTTCTATAAAATAAAAACTGCGGTCTGCAGCCATTAAGAATTCCATAGTACCAGCATTTTGATAACCGACATGCCGAGCACCTTTAACCGCCATATGGCCTAATGTTTCTCGTTCTTCTTTTGTTAGCAGTGAAGCTGGTGCTTCTTCTATCATTTTTTGATTGCGTCTTTGATAACTACAGTCTCTTTCGCCAAGGTGCAACACTTTGCCATGCTCGTCCGCTAAAATTTGTATTTCAATATGTTTTGGACTGACAACGAATTTTTCCATATACATTTGGTCATCACCAAAAGCATTAAAAGCTTCCATTTTTGCAGTCTCAAATTGTGTGCTCAGTTCCTCAGCAGACCATGCAATCCGCATCCCTTTGCCACCGCCGCCAGCGGAAGCCTTCACAATAACAGGATAGCCGATGATTTCAGCCATTTTAGCAGCCTCTTCAATTGAAGCCAAAGCTCCGTCTGAACCGGGTACAACGGGAACGCCAGCTTCTATCATCATGGTTCTTGCCATGGACTTGTCACCCATTTTTTCAATGGTCTCAGCTTTCGGTCCAATAAATTTTATGCCATTTTCTTCACAAAGTCGTGCAAACTTAGCATTCTCAGACAAGAATCCAAAACCGGGGTGTAGTGCGTCGCAACCTGTTAGCAGTGCAGCTGTGAGTATGTTTTCCATATGCAGATAGGAATTGTTTGAACGGTCTTTCCCAACGCAAATTGCTTCGTCTGCCAGTTCTTTATGAAGTGACTCTCTATCCATTTCTGAATAAATGGCTACTGTTTCTATGCCCATTTCGCGACAAGCCCGTATAATTCTAACGGCAATCTCACCACGATTGGCTACCAATACTTTTTTAAACATAGTTGCCTTCCCTTCTTACCTAAAGACTGTTAACTAACCAATGCGTACCAAAGGCTGACCGTATTCGACTAAAGATTCATTTTCAGCACAGATTTCAAGGATTTCGCCATCAAATTCTGCAGTGATTTCGTTCATCACTTTCATAGCTTCAACGATACAAAGGGTTTCACCCGCTTTGACTTTTTGCCCAACTGAGATATATGGCGCACTGGTAGGTGTTGGTGAAGCGTAATAAACGCCTACTAATGGTGATTTGACAATTTTGCCTTCAATTACTGGTGGTGTAGATTCTTCAGCTGCTTCTACAATGATGCTAGCTTCGACTGTCCCTTGTGAGACGACGGAGCCTGTATTGCCACCCTTTTCAATTTTTAATTTAAGTCCGTCTTTTTGATATTGAAAACTGCTTAAGCTTGATTGATCAATAAGTCCAATTAATTCTTTAAGTTCACTAAAATTCATCGTATGCCTCCGATTGATTACAGATATTATAAATAGCTTATAGTATATATTATTAGTACTAGGTGCTAGTTTGTCAATCCCCCATTTTCAAAAACCTAAAAACCCCAGCTCTAAAAGAACTAGGGTTTTGGTTAGTAATTGTCATCTAAATGTTAAAATATAACTTTTTCGTAGTTGTCTTCAACATAGCGAGACAACGTATACATGAGGTCGGAGAGTCGGTTGACATATTTCAGTACGTTTTCATTTATGTCTTCGTGTTTCATTACTTTTACAATAAGCCGCTCACCTCTTCTTGCAACGGTTCTGCAAATATGAAAATGAGCACTCGCTATATTATCACCAGGTATTATAAAATACTCAGGTGTTTCGAAAAATTGTAGGTAATGGTCTATTTGATCTTCTAAAAAACAGACATCGTCTTCAGTAATGGTCGTTTTTAAGAGCTGGGTTTCGACAGTGGCTAATTCTGCACAGACATCGAATAACTTACGTTGAATATCGTGAAGCAATGAACGTGTTTTTTTATCTTCGGGGTCGACATGATGTTTTGCAAGGCCTATAAAACTAACTAATTCATCTATTGTGCCATAGGCTTCGACCCTTGGGTCGTCTTTAAATACGCTGGTTTGGTCAAATAAATTGGTTCTGCCTTTGTCGCCTGTTCTTGTATAGACAACCATTTCCTCAGGTGTTCTTTGATCATTTTTCATAGAGTTACTCCTTTCAGTATACATGGAATTTGCTTAATAAATTGAATACCCTCAAAGCTGATGCGTGCTTGAAAAGCTAGAATATCGATGTCATTTTTACTAAGTTCTCGAAGTATTGCTCCAAATTCAGGGTCAGTTTCGTCATTAGGGTGAAACGCTTCTATTTGCTCAGAGAGACAGACAAAAACAACTGCAGCATACAATCCTGATTGTTTTACGGCTAATAACTCTCGAAGGTGTTTTCGGCCTCGCTCAGTTGGTGCGTCCGGAAAATAGCCTATACCGGCTCTTTCTAATGTAACGCCTTTGACTTCAATATACCCTTGAAGCGCGCCGCGAATTTCAAAGTCAAATCGTGACTGACCAAATGTTTTTTCACTAATAAGCTGACATTCTTGCCACTGTGAAATCAGGTCCGCCTGTGCCCATGCCTTGACGAGGGCATTGGGCATGCGAGAATCGACTGAATACCAATGAGATCCCTTTAAGGCAAGAATCACCTCATATTGAGTTTTGCGATTTGGATGTCCCACATAACGAACCGCTACGGAATTGCCTTCAAATAACAATTCTTTAAGGCGCCCAGTGTTGGGAATATGACAAGGATGCAGTTCGCCATTTAATGCGATTGTACATAAAAATCTATTATGTTTTTGTATGAAAGTAGCCTGTTCTAAAACGTATTTCAGAATGTCACCTCCCTTGTGGTGTCTTATTGACTAGCAATAATATAACTGCTATAATTAATTATAATCGTTACAATATTAAAAGTATAGTAGTATTGTAAAAATAACAGGAGGTGATATGATGATAGACATTCCTAAGTATTTAGTGGAACATGGTGTTAAACCATCTTTTCAAAGAATAAAAATATTGGATTATTTAGTGAGCGAAAAGAATCACCCAACTGTCAACGATATTTACCTAGCACTTTTACCGCTTATTCCTACACTTTCAAAAACTACAGTATACAATACGCTTGATTTGCTCATAGAAAACCATCTAGTCAATGAAGTTTTAGTTGAGGAAAATGAAGTTAGATATGAGTTTGCAGAGGGTTTTCATGGTCACTTTAAATGCGAAGTTTGCGGTCGTCTTTACGATGTTCCGTTGAAACTCGACTTGACTAGTATTACTGACTTGAAGCGATATTCTATAACAGAACAGCATATATTCTTTAAAGGCGTATGTGGTAATTGTCAAAAATCACATTAATTCATTTCAAAAGGACTCTAGCCATTGGCTAGAGTCCTTCTACGAGCAATACCCTTGTCGGTGCAGCTTCTGCGCCTACTATATTAATAGGCAGCGCTATCATTTTATAAGTGCCTGTACCAATGTGCTTTAGACGTAACCCTTCAATAATGAGGACTTCGCTTGCTAGTAGCATCTTATGCGTGTCATTGTCAGGCTGGTTGCGCTCAATCGTAAGAGCATCTATGCCCACACCTTTTATTTTTTTCTCAATCAGGTAAGCAGCAGCTTCCTTAGTTAAATAGACAAAATCCGGGTTGTAATCCTCATCCCAAGAGTTTTTTGTCTTTAGTAATATAAAAGCGCCCTCAGGGATGGTTTGAGCCTCTAAGTCAGATACATTTATTTCATTCTCAACGCGCGTCATATCCAGCACAATGCAATCTGTAACTTCTTTTGTCATACTCAACTGATCTATGGTTTTCCCCTCTTTAAAATAGTGACTCGGCGCGTCTATATGCGTTCCTGTATGCAAATCCAACAGAATTTTATTAATGACAACATGGTTTTCCTCTAATGATTTAACTGGAATCAATTCAGGTCTTCTTGACGGCTGATTCTTATACACTGGCATATCTATCGCTATTGGCATTGAAATATCGTAAAGTTTCATAAAGCATCACTCCTTTGAGAGATGATACCCACTCATTACAAATAAATGCGGGAATAGTGTTTATTTTCTGCAAATGGTTGTTTATAATGAAGATGTCAGATAACTAAAAGGAGGCTATGCCTATGTCTAAATACTTTAATTTATTTTTGTTTGTACCAGCAATTGTTTGGATTTTGTTACATACGCTATTATTCCCCGGTCTTGCCCTAGGCGGTTGGATCAGCATTGCACTAATTGCAGCTGCCGCTATTGCCGCTCAAGGACTCACAGAAACCCGTCTCGCAAGACTCAACCTGTATATTAGCAAACTTAATGAGGGTGACATTAGTTTTAAACCTAAGCAATCCGATTTAAATGCCATGAAAAACACTTATGAAGGTGTACATCAACTACATTTGCAGAAACTTTTACTTCTAGGAGAAATGCAAAGTGCCAGTGAAAAAATAACTTATCAGGTCCAAAATCTAGAGCATTCTGGTTCGGACATCGCCCACGCTTCTGAAAATTTAGCAGCAACGGTTACAGAAATAGCCCAAAACGTAGAGTCAGTGCATCATGAGTCTACCACTGTAAAAGACTGTTCGAATGGTATGCTAAGTGACATCGGTTCAGTTAAGGCGCTTACAGACGATACAAATCGCTTGTCTCAGGATTTACTTGTTCAAGTTGATCAAAATGAAGCACGTATTCAACAGCTAGTTCAAAAGTTAAACTTAAGCAGTGAAGGTAACATTCATATTTCAAAACGCATAAGTACTTTGAATTCACAAATGGATAAAATCAGAGAAATACTTATATTAATTTCGCAAATCTCAGAGAACACCAATTTACTAGCCCTTAACGCTTCCATAGAAGCCGCTAGAGCAGGCGAAGCTGGTAGAGGCTTTGCTGTAGTCGCTGACGAAGTACGTAAGCTTGCAGAGCAATCTAATGCGTCTACTGAGCAAATTCATGAAATAATTGTAACAACTGCAACCATGACTGAAGCGATTCATGATGAAATCTATAAAGAAGTGGCTATTTCCAAAGAAAATATACAGTTTGCTAATGATAGCCTTGAAGTAAATCGTGTCATGAAGAACAATATCACCAGCGCCATTGACTCTGTTCAGACGATACACAACATGGTGGACAACCAAACTAGGTTGACAAGCCATGTTAATGACATGATTACAACTATTAATCGCCATGTTGAAAGTACTACAGGCAATAGCGAAGAGGCTGCTGCACTGACACAAGAGCAAGCCAGCACAATGATTCATATGACTGAATCCATGAGTAATTTAAACGGCATGGCTAATCATCTAATGACTTTGATCGAAGACCAGAAAAAGCGCCTTCGACTTCAAGGTAGCAGTCAGGCAAAACTTAATCAACTGTTCGAACAATTTAAGCAAGAGGCTTCTAAATTTGAAAGTAAAGCTATAGAAGCAATTACTCAAGCTGACCTCAGTGCTTTGTTGAAACATTACCCAGAAATTGAGCTAGCTTCTGTAATCACTAAGGATGGTACTGCGATTCAGTTTAGCCAAGATATTGATTTAATTTCATTAGACGTGCGCCACCGTGAGTACTTTGTCAAAGCAAAAGCAGGACATCCATTTGTCTCTGCCCCATACATTTCGTCTGCTACTCATAGCTACTGTGTCTCTATTACAGTCCCTATGTATCAAAATCATGCAATGACAGGTATGATTTTATTTGATATTGATATTACAAAGCTTTAGTATTATTTGGATAAAAAAAGAGGACTGTCCTTGGACAGTCCTCTTTCAGTTAAATGCTTATTTTTCTTCATCTTCTTTTTTAATCATGCTGATAAGGAAGTTGTATGTCATGATGTTCTCCCCGTCTTCTTCTTGATTGCCGTATTTTTCAATAAGGCCGACGAGCTCATCGTAGAACTTCTCATATTCACCCTGTTTAATATACATTTTATCATGCATGATAAAACCAGAGCGATCAGCATTGTTGTTTGTGTTATTCTTAACCTTGTTACGCAAACTATTTAAGAATTTGTCTCTAAAATCATTAAAGATAGAAATGTAGAGGTTTTCAGATTTGCTGTAAACTGAGTTTTTGACTTTATCAGAGATATTTGAGTAGTCAATGATAAAGGAGTCTGCAGTCACCTTGAAAAACTTAGCGATAATCCCATTGATTTCTTTAGTGTGATCAAGTTCCAAAATGCCAATAGAAAGCATTTTCTGGACATGATAGTGAACTTTTGCAGGTGCTAAACCCAGTTCATCTGCTACTTCTTTTGCAGTAGAGGGTCTTCCCAATTTATGAAATGTTTTGTAGATTGTAAGTCTAAGTGGATCCGACATGATTTTGATTTCTTCTGATGTACTTAATATTCTTTCATTTACCAAATGAATCACCCCATTATTATATTTTATTTATACGATAAATATTTTGTCTCCCAAGTTGCGTAATGCTAGTCTAGGTCGATTCTTTACTAAATCATATAATATTTATAACCAATTGAAAAGCTATTTTTTCATGATATGTTGCTTGTTTAACCATAACGTTCTTCTTTTTTTATCGTTATACCCTTTTATAGATTAATTAAACATAAGTCTAGGCTATTTCTTGCAAATCAGGTAAAATAGAATTGTAACGAATAGTAAATGATTGTATGACTACAATAAATGTATTTATCTTGAAGGAGGACTTCTTATGGTAAAGGTTATAAAAATTGACGGTATGAGCTGTGGACATTGCGAAAATCGCGTTAAAAATGCCTTGTCTGCTGTTGAAGGTTTGAAAATTATTCGCGTGAGTGCTTCTGAAGATTTAGCTGAAATTGAATACGCAGACGAAGCGCTTTTCCAAGCCGCTGTAGATGCGATTGAAGATGCTGGTTATGACGTTATTCAGTAATCAATAGCAAAAAACATAAAAGGGTTGTCTCTCAAACTTACATTTGAAGGACAACCCTTTTATTATTTAACCTATAGCCTATCTAATTCGTTTTTCAAATTTCTTAACTTGATCCAAGAGTTGGCCTTTTGGTTCTAAGTCTTTACAATTTTTAAGCAAGATTCTCGATTTTGCAATATTGCCTTTTTCTGCATAAAGCATAGATAGTTGAAATAGCATAATTGCTTTATCTTCTGAACGTTTAATTTTATTTTGAAGCGCTAATTCATAAGAAGTAATTGCTTCATTACGTTGACCTGCTGTTGTTAGCAGATACCCGTCTACCATATAGTAGAATGCTTTGTATGCACTGGAGAGCCACTTAACATTTAGTGTTTCATTTAAGTACTTTCTCGCCTTGTCATTGTCCTGTTTCTCAAGTGCTTTCATAGCCAAAGCAATTGAACCATGTCTAACAATTGAGTAACTCATGAGTACACCTAGTACAAGCAAAATGCTCATAAAAATATAGTGTTCTGTGTAGCCAAGGACAGCAGCGCCTCCAAAGTATAACGCGACCATCCCTAATTTAATAATTCTTCCCATTTTTATAGCCCCTTTTTCATAATTATTTCATAGCAAGTTTAATGGCATTTTTAGCCGTTTCTATATCCTTGCTTGATAGTTTGATTTTCATGGTAATTGGCTTTGCAGGTGCTGCGAGTTTAAATGTAAACAGTGTCTCAGTCAATTCGTAACCTTTAACTTTTTTCCATGCATAGTCTAAGTTACCCTTGCGTCCGAACATGTCCATGTAGGTTATGCCTGTCTTTGTAACAATTAGCTTTCTAGTCATAACATAGCAGACGATAAATACGATAGATAGCCAATAGCTCATAGCTAACCATAGCTTGTATTGATTCCAAACGCCATCTATAAAGAACTTGATTGCCGTTACGAAAATAATAGCCATGACAAAGTTGAATCCGTAAGTGAAATAACGACCCAAGCGATGTTCAAATTGATATAGAATAGTTTTGCGATCCACTTTTTTACTGCCTAAAAACACACCTAGTACGAATGTAACACCCAGTGAGCTGCCCAAAACGTATGCTAGAAGATTTAGATCTTTCATCCATTCAAAATTCACTTATTCACCCCCTCAAATGGTATTATGCCACAAATCGGCGCGTTCGACTAGGGTCTAGACAAAAGAAAAGGAGACACCTCTGGGAATTTAGGTGTCTCTATATATGGAGGGAAATACTAATGGTTATAAAATTTTAATGGGCACTGCCCTTTTTACGTGATTGAATATCAATCCAAACTGCGATGAGCAGTACTAAACCTTTGATAATCATACGCTGCATTGCGCCAACGTCCATAAGTAACATACCGTTGTTAAGCGTTGCCATAACAAGCGCGCCGATGATTGCACCGACAATTGTGCCTTCGCCACCAAGCGTTGAAGTACCACCAATGATAGCGGATGCGATTACATCCAGTTCCATACCTGCGCCGGCAGAAGCTGCTGCAGAGCCTACACGCGCTGTATAGACTATACCACCGATAGCACAAAGAATACCAGAAGATATAAAGATCCAGAGCGTTCTCATGCGAATATTAATACCAGAAAGCTTAGTCGCTTCCTTATTCCCACCCATTGCATAGACGTGTCTACCGAAGGTGGTTTTCGTTGTAATGAATGAGTATAACGCGCCTACGATTAGCATGAGAATCATTGAGTAAGAAATACCAAGATACATAGACAATACGCCAAATACTGCTGTAAGCATTGCTGAAATACCGACAATTTTAAGTGCAAATAAACTTTTTGGAAGTACGTCGAAGCCGTATTTTTGTCTCTCTTTTCGTTTATTAAATTCAGAGAATAGATAGATAATCAGAACAACACCGTAGAACATAAGCGTTGTGTCATGGGGAATACTGTCTTTTGGCGAACTGATTACAAATAACGTAGGAAGGAAGTCGTTACCAATTGCATTAAAAGCGGTTGGTGTTGGAATCGTTTCACCGTTAGTTATGCCAAGAAGCAATCCATTAAAGACCATCATGCCAGCTAGTGTAACTATGAATGCGGGAACGTCTTGATAAGCGACCCAGTAGCCTTGCCATAAACCAATCAAAGCACCAGCTACTATTGTTAAAAGAATAGCAGGAACAATGCCAACACCCATTTTACCCATTAATATGGCTGCAATTGCACCCGTAAAACCAACAACGGCGCCAATGGATAAGTCAATATGCCCCGCTACAATGACAAGTACAACACCACAAGCTAAAATAGCTATATGAGCGGTTTGCAGGAGAAGCGTTGACAAGTTTCTAGGGGTGAGGAATGAATCTGACATAACACTGAATATAGCCATAATACCAATTAGGGCAATGAACATCGTATATTGACGGATGTTGCCTTTAAAGGAATCAAAGACGAGTTTCACTAAGTTCGTTGATTCTGTATGAGTTGCTTTGTTTTCCATGGGGAGCCTCCTAAAGATTATTTGCTATCGGCAATTCGTCATGACCGCCAGTCGCATAATACATGACAGTTTCTTGATCTGCTTCAGTATAATCGAGTTCTTTTGTAAGTTGACCGTCATGCATGACCAAAATTCGATCACTCATGCCGAGTATCTCAGGCAACTCAGAAGAAATCATGATAATGCTGACGCCCTTTTCCACCAAATCGTTCATGATGTTATAAATCTCATATTTAGCACCTACGTCGATGCCGCGAGTTGGCTCATCTAAAATGAGTATTTTTGGCTCAGCCATTAACCATTTTGCAATGACCACTTTTTGTTGATTGCCGCCGCTGAGGTTCTTAACTTTCTGTTCAACGCTCGGTGTTTTTACACGCAGGGCTTTAACATAGTCTGTAGAAATTTTAATTTCTTGGTTTAAGTCTATGCCTTTCATAGAAGATATTTTTTCCAAACTCGCCATAGTGATATTTTCTTTAATATCCATATCGAGAACAAGGCCTGTCTTTTTTCGATCTTCACTTAGGTAACAGTAGCCGTGAGCAATGGCTTCTTTAGGGCCTTTAAATTTCACAGGCTTCCCTTCCATTTTTACCTCACCACTGGCATTAATGCCATAAGCGCCAAATAGACTCATCATAAGCTCTGTTCGACCTGCACCCATGAGACCTGCTATACCTAAAATCTCACCTTTTCTTGCTTCAAAACTGACATTGTCAATTGTTTTTCTATCAGGTAACTCTGGGTTATAAACCGTCCAATTTTTAACTTCCAATACGGCTTCTCCAGCTGTGTGAGGCTTACGTGGAAAGAGTTGTGTCATTTCTCTGCCAACCATGCCTTTGATAATTCTATCTGCATTGACAGTCTCGTCATTGGCATAGGTTTCAATCGTTTTGCCATCACGTAAGATGGTTATTTGATCTGCAATTGCAGTTACTTCCTTAAGTTTGTGTGAAATATAAATGCAGCTAATGCCCTCTGCTTTAAAAGTACGAATAATTTCTAATAAATTGTCACTATCATCTTCATTAAGTGCCGCTGTCGGCTCGTCCAAGATGAGTATGTTTACTTTTTTTGAAATTGCTTTTGCGATTTCTACTAACTGCTGTTTGCCAATACCTAAATTAATGACTTTTGTGTCTGGTGAGGCTTTAAGACCTACTAAGTTCATGTATTTCTTTGCTTCCTCAAATGTTTTGTTCCAGTCTATTCTGCCGCCTGTTTGAAACTCATTGCCAATGAAAATGTTCTCGGCAATATTCATCTGCTTAATCAATGTCAGCTCTTGATAGATAATGCCGACACCAGATGCTTCGCTGTCTTTGGTATTTTGAAACTTTTTTACCTGACCATTTATGATGATGTCACCTTCATATGAGCCGAATGGGTAAACACCTGACAATACCTTCATTAGTGTGGATTTACCTGCGCCGTTTTCACCGACTAGTGCATGTATTTCGCCTTTTTTGATTTTAAAGTTGACGCCGTCTAGCGCCCGTACCCCTGGGAATTCTTTGACGATATCTTTCATTTCCAAAATATATTCACTCATTGGTAGGGTGACCTCCTTTTTTAATTTAAGTATTGCAGTCACTTACGTCTAGCTGCATCACTTTAGTCTATAGCTTATTTCAAGGCTGAGAAGTGACGAATCACTTCTCAGCCTAGGGGAAATTTCTAGTTCAAAATTCTTATTTGATGTCTGCTTCTGTCATGTAACCACTGTCAATTAATGTTGCTTTAAGGTTGTCTTTAGTAACAACTGTAGCTTCTAATAATACAGATGGCACATCTACTTTACCGTTGTTAACAGTTGAATTTGTATCGATTTTTTCGCCACTACCAAGTTTGATAGCAAGTTCAACAGCTACTTTTGCTAATTCTCTAGTATCTTTGAAGATTGTCATAGATTGTGTACCTTCCATGATTCTCTTAGCAGCAGCTTTTTCTGAGTCTTGACCAGTGATTGCAACTTTACCTGCAAGACCTTGTGCTGTTAATGCTTGGATAGCTGCACCAGCAGTACCATCATTTGGAGCAAGGATAGCGTCTACTTTGTTGTCGTTTGCTGCAAGTGCAGCTTCAACGATTTTAAGTGCATTTTCAGGAACCCAGTTCTCAACTGCTTGATCAGCAACAACTGTAATTTTGCCTGAATCTACAAGCGGTTGGATGTATTTCATAGCGCCTTGTTTGAAAAGTTTTGCGTTGTTGTCAGTTGGTGCGCCTGACATTAAAATGTAATTACCTTCTGCAACTTGCTCTGTGATGAATTTACCTTGAAGCTCACCAACTTTTTCATTGTCGAATGAAATGTAAGTTGCTAATTTGTCAGTATTTGTGATTAAACGGTCGTAAGAAATTACTGGAATGCCTTCTTGGCTTGCTTTGTCAACTAAAGTTGCCGCAGCTGATGCATCGTGTGGTGCAAGGATTAATACGTCAATACCTTGTGTAAAGAGCGATTCAACTTGTGTAATTTGCTCTTCCATATCAGCGTCAGCGACCTTAACGATCAACTCTGCGCCGAGTTCAGCAGCAACTTTCTCCATTTTCTCTTTGTCCTTTACCCATCTTTCTTCTCTTTGCGTTG
>JBGSUZ010000662.1:0-7439 GCA_041753235.1 Acidaminobacteraceae bacterium | reverse complement strand
TTGCCTTTGCCTTCATCGCCCCACTGGGACCCCACAATAACCATTGTAGACATATCAGACACCTCGCTTATATTATTTGCCGAAGGAGAGAATCCTTTATTCTCTCTCGGACTATTTATCCGAACTTACATTTCATATTTTAGCAGAAAGACCGTGACAGGTCAAACTATTTTCGCTTTTTTTTGCTTAACATGCGTTTAATGTTCGGAACACACCGAACATTAAAATTAAATTCTAAGCTTAAAGCACCTCTATTTAATCTTAGCTGCCTAAAAGTAGGTTTTAAGTTTAATTCATTTGTTAGGGTCATAAGCATATGATACAATTGTCAATAGATTGAATATAGAGATGATTCGGAGGAATCCTCATGCGCGCCAAGAAACACCTTGCACTACTGCTCTCATCTTGTTTATGTCTTTCCCTCACCCTTACTAGCTGTACAAAGAGCAATTCAGAAAAAACTGTGCAGCAATTTTTAGAAGCTTACCAAAAAAACGACCAAACACAAATGGCTCTTTACCTAAACGAGCCAGACTCACTGGGGAATCTAAAAATCATTCAAGGTCTGCCAAAGTCAGTCCTCGACCAGTACCAACGCATTTTTACCGACTTCACTTTTGCCATTGAACGCGAAGAAGTTAACAATGACATTGCCAGTGTTTATGTAAAAATGACTTATAAAGATGCTGGAACACCTTCCGTTGAAGCCTTACACGCTTATCAAGACCTAGCCGTCATGCTAGACACCGATGCCATCGGGGAGTCTGATGTCCTTTCTATGCTAGAAGAAACCTTTTCGGAGGCCCTGTCACATGAACTGGAACCTATAGAAGAAATTCTAGTCGTGCCCCTCTCAAAAGATACATCCGGCAACTGGCGCATCATCCCTTCTGTAGAGTTTCAAAATGCACTTACTGCCAATATGGGACTTATGATTGCTGAGTTAGATTACTACAATACAGACATTGAGGCCCCACAAGATTAAAGACCACTGTATTTATACCCTCTCTCTCAGAATGAAGTCACATTTTCTCCAAAATTGAAAGCAAAGCAATCCTTTATCCTTTACTCGGATAAAAAATTGCTTTGCTTTTAAACTTTTTTGAGCCGCTACCTCAAGTACACTTCTATTCAAGGCCCGTTTCAAAAACCATATAAATATATTCTGTCCAAATTTCATTTTCGACCATTTGAAAGTCACCGTATTTCAGTAATAGCTCAAACGATTGAGATTGGTCTTCATAGGGTTCAAAGCGCCTCTCCACAAATGTAAAGCCCGCTTTTTCATAGCAGCGCTGTCCTCTAATGTTGAAACAAGCGGTCTTTAGGAAAATCCGCTTCATGCGAAAGCGCTCTGTCACCTGTTCCAAATAAGACTTTATAGCAGCAGTGCCATAGCCTCTACTCAGCAGTGCAGGATCAAATGCAACCCCCATAAACGCTTCTCTTTTAAACCAATTGATTTGTTTAAGTGTAATATAGCCCACTAATCTTTCACCGACAAAGGCGCCATAAATATACTTTTGAAAAGGTCTTTTTTTTGACCTTAACCACAAAAGCCAGTCTATGGGCTTTGTATAGGGAAAATTGTAAGGTAAATACCGCAGGTCTTCATGCCTACCCCAGTGACTCATTTGACTTACATCTTTTAGTTCTAAAGGTCTAACGGTCACATGGTCTGTTTCTAAAAGTTTTTCATCATGCGCCATGAGGCACCACCACGGCCTTGTCAGCAAATCTTGTAAACTGGCCTAACCAAACGAGTTCTACCGTCCCCGTTTCACCATTTCTTTGCTTGGCAATAATCAGTTCGCCAATGCCTTTTTTGTCTGAGTCTGGGAAATAATACTCATCTCTATAAAGAAACATAACCACGTCGGCATCCTGCTCTATCGCACCGGATTCTCTAAGATCCGAAAGGATAGGTCTATGATCTGCTCTAAGTTCAGGTGCTCGGGAGAGCTGAGACAGGGCCACAACAGGGCAGTCCATTTCTCTTGCCAAAGCCTTTAACGAACGAGAGATAGTTGAAATTTCTTGTTGTCTACTTTCGTTTTTACCGTTACCACTCATCAGCTGTAAGTAGTCAATCATGATGAGGTCGAGTCCCTTTTCCATTTTGAGCTTTCGGCACTTTGCTCTCATTTCCAGTACGGAAATGGCAGGGGTGTCGTCAATAAATATACTACAGTTGGAGAGGGAGTTCATTGCCTTAGCAAGTGAAATCCAATCTTCTTCTTTTAGTTTACCATTTCTGAGGTCTTGCATAGGAATACAGCTTTCTGCTGACAACATACGCTGTACCAGCTGTTCCTTACTCATCTCCAGACTGAAAATGGCTACCGAAGCGTCATTTTTAACGGCGGCATTCTGACAAAGGTTCAGAGAAAATGCCGTTTTTCCCATAGAAGGTCTGGCGGCTACCAATATTAAGTCAGAACGCTGGAAACCAGATGTCTTAGTGTCAAGGTCTGTAAAGCCCGTCGAAATACCTGTCAGAGCGTGCTCAGAACCGTAAAGTCGCTCAATTTGCTCGTAAGCTTTTAAGAGTACTTCTTTAATTGCCTCTAGTCCCTCACGGTTTTTCTTTTGAGAAATATCAAAAATCGACTTCTCTGCCATATCCAAAAGATGGTCTGCTTCCTCAGCAGAAAAACCTTTTTCAATAATCTCTGAAGACACGCGAATAAGCCGTCTCAGCATCGATTTTTCTTCTATTATTTTAGCATAGTGTTTGGCATTGGTCGTAACGACCCCCATCGTGGTCAAGTCTGCCAAATATTCTATGCCACCAATGCTGTCTAAAACACCCTGCTTGCCAAGCTCTTCTGAGAGGGTGACAATGTCCACTGGTTCGTTGCGGTTATATAGTTCAATAATGCCCGTAAAAATTGCTTTATGGGCTTCTTTATAAAAGTCCTCGTCTGTAATTAGCTCGACAACTTCAGTGACGGCGTCTTTATCTAAAATCATGGCGCCTATGGCAGACTGCTCTGCTTCCAGACTATGTGGCGGAATTTTTCCCATCATTTCCATTGAAGATTCTTCCCTTTCCTACTATCTTCGCACACCAAAGCAACTTCAACGACCATTTAAAATGACCATGGAAGATTTGCCAGTATGCTTGAGCCAATTGCTCTAGTTCTGCATCGCTAATATCATTACTATCATACAGTGATTTTTCAACGATTTCAACCAGTGCGAGTAACTTCAGGCTCGGTGCATACGCATCGCATTGCCGCAGGATTTGCCTTGGACTCAGTCGTTCAGAGGCCCTCAGCTCAAAGTGCTGTGTCAATCCAAGCAGCAGAAGCTGCACATATTTTTCTTTAAGCTGTTTTGGCGTTGCCTTGAAAAAAGCTCTAAATCTTAAGACGATGAAGGCTCCCAATAAGCTCATACCCGCTATCAGTAACAGCAAACCAATAGGTAGTTGCTGGGTAGAACGGGTTTCATCGGTTTCAGGCAGCGTTTCAGGCTCTAGATCCTGTTCTTCTTTACCTGCATTTTTACCCTTTTCTGGTTCTAGCAAATCTGATTTTAGCTGTGTGTCTTGTTGATCATATGCCGTCAAACTGGTAAAGGTCGGTGTGGTTTCAACAATGTGCCACGCTCTATCATAGAATACTTCTGCCCAGGCGTGAGCCCGCTCACCACTTACAGCGGCATCTCTTCCTGCCTCGAAGCGTTCAGGCGTTACAAACCCTTCCACATACCGGCTTGGCAGTCCTGCAATTCTGGACATGACCGCTGTTGCCGTCGCAAAATAAACACAGTAGCCGCTGTCTTCCTCAAGTAAAAAATATTCGACAAAGTCTCTGTCCTCTGGAGGGACTGCCACTGCTAAAGCGTAGGTATAGTTATTGAGCAAATATTTTCGAATGCGTTTAACTTTTTCTTCGTCGCTCTTGGCACCCTTAATAATTTGCTGAGTCAGTGCCACGACTTTAGGTGAATACTTATTGGGCAGCTGTAGGTATTTTTCTGACGGTGTCGGCTGTACATAAGAGGTGTTGTAGCCGGTGACGTTAAAGCCCTCTTTCAGTTCCGCTTTCACATTACCGCCATACAGCACTGCGCCCTCAGGGCCATAGCTAAGTTTTTCGGGCTCAATGTCAATTTGACTCACTGACATGGGAACCATAATGGAATTTGTCTTAGACTTAAAGTCGTAGATAAAATACTCAATTTGATCATTTTTTTGACCTGATACGGTGACAAATGGCATCGGCTCAACTTCTTCTGACAGCCATTTGCTGTTTTCGTAAGTGGTCATGCCATAACCACGCAAATATATACTTGGTCTTGCCGAACGTACTCTAAAGAATATTTCCTTGCTTAGTTTGACAGGGCCCCCTAACCGATCTTCCAAAGGATAAAAACCCATCTCTCTCAGTCCAAAAGCGCCGCTTCCCGGCGAAAAATCCAGCATTGTTCTAAGCCAACCGTTTTCTGACGTCAAAGGACTAAGTTGCTCGTTTAGGGCTTCTACAGGCGTTAAATTCGTCGCCATTAGCGCGGACACCACAATCCCCATTGGCAGTATAAGTCCAAAAAGCGCCCCCTTACCTTGTCGTGTGAGGCGTTCAATTGCATAAGCCAAAAAAAAGCAGGAAAAGACGACCCATACATCCAAATAGGTAAACCAGAGGAGTCCACCGGCAATTGTCCCTAGCAGGAAACAAAGGCCACTCAGTCGATATTTTTGAATCCAGTAAAGCAGCTCTGCATTAACCAGCAGCAAAATAAGACAAACCGCCTCCCAATGATAGAAGTCGAGTTTCTCAGGAATGGTCGCATACTGGTAAAGTTCCTCTAAAAACGCATAAAAGCCTCTATTTTGAAGCACTAATCGATCAAAACTCAGCCAGCTGGCGCTGAAAGACCCAATACTGACGCCCGTTAACGGAATTGGCATAAGGGCGTAGACTAAGCAAAATAGACCTGATGCAATCAATATGCCCTGAATAATTCTAAGTACAGGCTTGGTTACCTGTCCCTCACACCAAAAGGTTGCCCCTACAGCCACTATCAGTAATGTTAAAAAATCAAAGCGCAGTTGGGTTAGCATTTGTAGCAACATCAGTACAGCTAGCAAAAAGAAGGTGCTGCTTAATTTTAAGCCCTCTCTCATAGTTGCCGCCTCCCTTCGCTGCTCACGGTGTAATAGGTCCAGGAAAATTGCCGATTTCGTTCCGCTCTAAGCATCTGTTCCAGTTTAGGGCTTATACCCGTAGAAATGGTCACCCAGCGTGCACCCTCTCGGTGCCACTTAATTTCCTTCTCAAGAAAGTCCTCGAAACTAATCCAGCCATTTGGGTTGAAAGCAGTAAAATGATCCATGAACTTCCCATGGCTCGACATATTTCGACCAGTAAAATGAGTCCTTTCTTCATCGCTAAAAATCACTTCCACTGGCACGCCCCGCTTAAGCCAAGCGTGACAAAGACTAGCCGCCAAATCCATTGCCTCATCTGACCACGTCTCATTGCCTGCATAACTAGACTTACAGCCGTCTATAAACAAATAGAGCTTTTCACTCACCGACTGGGTAAATTCCTTAATTTTGACCTCTCCCGTCTTCGCGGTTAACTTCCAGTGAATATCTCGAAGCTGATCGCCTTCTTGATACGGTCGAACGGACTTGATTGACGTTCTATCTGCTAGATTACGAATAGACATGCCCCTGCTCCCTGAACGTTCAAGCGGCATCGGCAGCTCTTCTTCTATATGGTAGATTCTAGGCCTGACTACTACATCTATCATTTTTTTCTTAGAAAAGTGGCTGGTTACCAGACCAAGTGGGTCATGAACTTCAAAGCCCACCTCGCCCAAAGTGTAAAAACCTCGTCTATGACAGGTCAATTTTCGGTCAATCACTTTGACTTCGTAACTGTCAAACCCATGCCTGTCTGAGTCAAATTGTTCATAACCAAAGGATTTTGAAATCATTGGGTAAATTTGCACGTTAAATGCCGGGATAATGGAATTATTCAAAACCCGGTAACGAATGGCAAGATCATCGCCTGCAGACAGCTCTGTTTTTTCCATTTCAAATTGACTAATTAAATGCCGAACATTCAGCCGATGAACCCCAACGGACGTCAGCAGAAAAATTAGCCAAATATAAGTGACAAAGTAATAGAACCGCGAACCCGTAAAGAGGGCCAGCAGCAACCATACAAGGCCAAAAGCCACTGCCCATTTAAAGTTCTTTTCAACTTGGAATTTTTTAGAGACCATGTTCAAACGACCCCTTTGGCACATTGACCCAGTTTAAAATTTCCTCAGCAGTGCGTTCCGCGGTCTGCTCCTTATACAATGCTTCAGGTTTAAGAATCAACCTATGACGCATGACACTCGGTGCGCCCACTTTAACGTCTTCTGGAATAACATAGCTGCGGCCTGCCATAAATGCTTGGAACTTAGCCATTTTGATCATGGCAATGCCCGCCCTTGGACTAAGTCCATAGTACAAAGACTCATGGCGTCTGCTTTTTTCTACCAGTCGTTGCACGTAGTCGTAAATTGGATCTGAAACGTGGATTTGGCTAATAACTTCCTTAATATCTAAAACCTCAGCTTCGGTTAACTTTGCTCTAGATTTAAGCGCACCTTGTCTGGTTTCCTTCTTATATATAGCGAGTTCTTGCTCTTTGTCTGGATAGCCAAGGCTAATTTGAACCATAAACCGGTCCATTTGAGCCTCCGGCAGTGGGAATGTGCCTTCAAATTCGATTGGATTTTGAGTCGCAATAACCATAAACAGTTGCGATAGTGGATAAGTTGTGCCATCAATCGTCACTTGTTTTTCTTCCATCGCCTCTAGTAAGCTCGATTGCGTCTTTGGCGACGCGCGGTTGATTTCGTCCGCCATTAAAAGTTGGGTAAAAATTGGTCCTTTTTTAAAATGGAAGCGTTGCTGTTCCTGTTGGTAAATACTTACACCGATTAAGTCTGATGGCAGCAAATCCGGTGTGAACTGAACGCGCTGAAAACCTGCTTCCACATGTTCTGACAAGGTTTTAACCAATGTGGTCTTGCCTACCCCGGGAATATCTTCAATTAAAACGTGTCCACCCGATAAAAAAGCACCCAAAACCTGCTCTAATATCTTTGGATGCCCAATAAACGAATGCCCCATGTCCTCAATTACCAACTGGAGCTTTTCTCTTAATGCCTTTTGAGCTTCTACCATTGCGCTGTCCCCCCATATTGTTGCCATATAAAAATCCCTTTTTACTATCATAACTCATTTTGGCCTTTTTAAATTTTAAGAAAATTACAAATATTTATTTTAATCGAGTAGGAGGCTGACGATTAATTCGTCAGCCGTCCTCTCACACCACCGTACGTACCGTCCGGTATACGGCGGTTCGTTAAACTAACTGTACTTTCTTGTACATTGTAGACATGCTGATATAGCCACGCTTTTCTAA
>JBGSUZ010000661.1:0-1965 GCA_041753235.1 Acidaminobacteraceae bacterium | reverse complement strand
GGGCTGATTAACGTGTTTCAAAGTTACTTTAAGATGACATCTTCCTGATGTCGTTGCTGTACTAGGTTAGCATAAAAATGACTGAAAGTCAATTTTGAATTTACTTACTTTATGCCAAATAAGCCCTTCACGCGCTTCCACATAGATTTAGGCGCTTGAGTTTTTGTCTTTGTTGCTGTGGCAACTTTAGCAGCTTCTCGGCTTTTTTCAGCTTTAGAAGGCCATTCTTTCCAACCATCTTCTGGTCTGTATTTTGGCGTTTTTGCACTTTCCACAATCCTTGGTTCAACGCGTGGTTCGCTTTTAGGCCGAGGCGTGTGTACGTGTTCTTTTTGTAGCTTTTCTCTTTGAGGTCTTTCACGCTGTACTGATTCTCTGATTGGCTTTTCGTCTACCCGACGTTCTTTATACGGGTGAGCTTCTGCCCGAGGTTCACGTTTAGGTTTTTGCGTAGCACCTTGTTTAGTTTTTGGTGCAGACGTAGAGTGCATTTTATCAAAAGTATTTGACTTATATGACTCTCCCGAAGCAGCGCGTTTTGATTTGATTTCCAGAGCTCTAGCCTTCATGATGGCATAGCCCGCTGAAACTTCCGCGTCTGTTGGCAGTTCCACTTCTTCAATTAAAGCGCCAACATGCTCTTCTATTTCGTAAAGGCTCATTATTTCGTCTGAGGTTACCAAACTAACCGCACAGCCTATATTCCCCGCGCGACCCGTTCGGCCTATTCTATGAACGTAGCTGTCTTTTTCAACAGGGACGTCATAGTTCACGACTAGGGCCAAATCATCTATGTGAATACCTCTCGCCGCTACGTCCGTGGCAACAAGAATTTGGAATCCACTTTTCTTAAACTGCTGAATAACGCGCGTACGACTACTTTGGCTATTGGCACCGTGAAGCGCTTCTGACGTATAGCCTTTGCCCTCTAAAAACGCACTGACCTTGTCTACTGCAATTCGTGTATTACAAAATACCATACAACTCTCAGGTTGCTTGGCTGCAAGAATGCGGTGAAGCTGAGTCCGTTTTTCGTTGTGCTGAACTCTATAGTAACATTGATCAATGGCATCTACAGTCTTCGTATCTGACGCAATTTCAACAGTCGTCGGGCTGTTCATATAAGCCTGACAAATTTTTTGAATTTCTGTTGGCATAGTCGCAGAAAATAAGAGTGTCACTCTATTCTTTGGTAAACTTTTAATAATGCGTACCACTTGGTCTATAAAACCCATGTCTAGCATACGGTCTGCTTCATCGAGTACCAAAAACTTGATTTGATGCGTCACTAAATTGCCTTGTTTAATATGATCCTGAACGCGCCCAGGTGTACCCGTTACTATGGTAATCCCCTTTTTCAGAGTCTCAATTTCAGAATTCATGTTATGCTGACCGTAAATGGCTGTCGTCCGCACGTTTGAGTGCTTTGCCATTTGCTTAAGGTCGCTGTCTACTTGTACTGCAAGTTCTCTTGTAGGTGTAAGTATTAATGCTTGTGGTCCATGGGGACTTGGCTGAACTGACTGGATAATCGGTATGCCAAAGGCGCCCGTCTTGCCACTGCCAGTCTTGGACATGACAATCAAATCTGTTTTATTCAGTATATGAGGAATTGCTTTTTCCTGTACTTCTGTAGGCGATACAAAGCCCATCGCTTCTACTGCTTTTCTAATTGACTCGCTTATACCAATACTTTCAAAACTTTTTTCCATATAGCCTTCTTTCTAAAATGAGTTTAGGAATTTGTCTCTAACGTCCATGCAAATTCCAGCGTTATACTTTAATTATAGCAGATGTACGCTCATATGGCGCTAAAATTAAAAGTAATCGAGTAGGAGGCTGACGATTAATTCGTCAGCCGTCCTCTCACACCACCGTACGTACCGTCCGGTATACGGCGGTTCGTTAAACTAACTGTACTTTCTTGTACATTGTAGACATGCTGATATAGCCACGCTTTTCTAA
>JBGSUZ010000660.1:0-3595 GCA_041753235.1 Acidaminobacteraceae bacterium | reverse complement strand
TATAAACGAAAGCTGGCTCAACGGTACTTATGATAGTAGCAGCACCAGAACCTACTATTTTCAAACCTGAGAAGAATGTAATAGCCGGGATGACTGTTCCACCAATAGCAAGGAATAGAAGTAGTGACAAGCTTACACTATCTGTCACAACCAAAGTGCTCCCACTTTGTAAGCATTCTACAAGATTATACACCGCTGAGAGTGTTACCACATATGCTGTCACAGTTAAACTAGGTAATTTTCTAGTATTTGGCTCAGACAAACCCAAACAGTACACCGCATAACTCACTGAAGATAGAAAACAGAGTACGACACCATATAGACTATAGGTCATATTCTTTTCATACAAAATCACTACCAACCCTATTATTGCCATCGTGATTGCCATTAGCTTATTGCGGCTTGGTATTTTTTTTTCTATTACGGCTTCCCCTAGTACAACAAATATAGGGTGTGTAAATAGAATCATAGTCGCCACTGAGCCCGATACGTATTGATACCCCATAAAGAGGACTTTTGAACACAGGGTATACCCCAAGAAACCGATTGCCGTTAAGTATAACCCATGCTTAAAACTCATCTTATAAGGTATTTTTTGAATAGCAATAACAGCCCAAACAAAAATGGCTGAAATTAAGAAGCGATAAAATAGAACTGTACTTACACTTAACCCACGTGCATAAGCCAGGGTTGAAATTGATGGCATCACTGCATAGCCCATTGCAGATATGACTATAAGTATGATGCCTTTTAGCGATTGATTTTTCATATGTATTCCTCCTTGAGTTCTAAAGGCATTTTAACAAAATACAAGAAACATTACAATTCTGAAATCTTGACATACCATTAGCTTGACTACTTGAAACAAAAAACTCCCTTGTCATGGATATGACAAGGGAGTAATAATAATTCTTTTAATCCTACTCGTTTGAAGTGTCTAGTACAAGTCTGGAAATATTAGCAGAAAGATCAGATACTCTTTCAATGTTAGAAATAATATCGTTAAAAATAATCCCTGCTTCTGAATTACATTCATTTCTGTTTAAACGATCAATATGGTGTTTACGGCATACTCTCTCTAAATGGTCTACCTTCTCCTCATACTTAATAACGATGAGTGCTTTCTCTCTGTTGAGTTCTCTAAGCGACTCTAACGTCAATTTAAACGCATCTAAAGCATATTCATACATTTCTTTAAGCTCTGCCAATGCATCTTCCGAGAAACGAATACGTTTTTCAATCGCATCTAAAGCAAGTTCCGCAATATTGTCCGCGTGATCTCCAATACGTTCAATATCATTAACTGCATTAAAGAGGCCATCAACTTTAATTCTACTTAACTCAGTTATTTCACGATTTGATAGTTTAACAAGATACTCAGTAATACTTCTTTCTAAAATATTAACTGTTTTTTCAATTTCAAATGTTTTATAGACGTGTTCTTCTTTATTTTCAAATAGAGCAGACATGGATTCTACGAAAGACTCTCTAGCAAAATTACCCATGTGTAAAGTCTCTTTTATCGCACTATTAAGTGCAATTGAAGGTGTTTCTAAAATTCTATCATCAATATATTTTGTTGCCTTGAGTACTTCATCCTCATTACCATCCGGCACAATCCATGTAGCAATTTTAATGAGTAAAAACGCAAATGGGAACTGAATAACAACGTTTATGAGGTTAAACAAAGTATGTGCATTCGCGATTTGACGTGGCACATCTGTTGGGTCCATAATCAGAACAATATGTTTAATCGGAACTGTAAGAACTATCATAAACAATAGTGAACCAATTACATTAAATGTTAAATGCATAATAGCAGCGCGCTTTGCATTTTTATTTGTTCCAATAGAAGATAATAACGCAGTTGTACAAGTACCAATGTTGTCACCATAAAGAATTGGCAACGCCGCTTCAATTGGTAATAAACCTTGAGATGCTAATGCAATTAACATACCAATTGCAGCACTCGAACTCTGAACAACAAATGTTAATCCAAAACCAATGAGTAAACCTAATACCGGATTTGCGCCAAAACTTATTAATAAATCTTTAAATGCCTGCACTTCTCTTAGTGGAACAAGTGAGTCTTTTAAGAAGTTCATACCTATGAATAGAATACCAAACCCTAATAATATCTCAGCAATGTCTTTGTTCTTTTGCTTTTTGCTGATCATATACATAAACATACCTGCACCAACAGCAATTGGCGCATAGGCTTCTAAACTAAAAGAAACAATCTGTGCTGTCATTGTCGTACCAATATTGGCACCCATAATTAAACCAACAGCCTGTGTTAAATTCATGATGCCTGCATTAACAAAACCTACTACCATAACGGTTGTCGCAGAACTTGATTGAATAATTGCGGTAACCACAGCACCTACCAAAACACCAATCAATCTGTTTTTCGTTAATGTCTCAATGATTTTTTCTAGTTTTCTGCCTGCAGCCTTTTGAAGACCTGCAGCCATCAAATGCATTCCGTAAATAAAGAGACCTAAGCCTCCAAATGCACCAATAGCAACTTCTAGTGCCATTTCATTTCCTCCCCTGATAACCTAATTAATGATGACAGTTAAAAGCTTGTCATCCACAAGAATATTGCTATCCTCATGCGACAAGCTTTCCTGAATCTATTCTACCTGAAAGTTAATTCTAAGTAAAATATATGTTAACGTTTTAATGTTAAATGTATGTTAACTCCCTAATGAATAAACAGTTTATTTGCAATTTTCCTACTTACTTATGTTTCCTCAACTCAATTTGCTTTCTAAATAACACCCTTAAAATGGCATCTCTTTCAGACGATGTAATTGATTCGAATTTCGTTACATAAACCGTATGAACGCCATTCCTATACACCTTGGTAATCTTATTCTGTAAAGTGCCAAGCGGCACACTTGATGAAGTTACCAAATCACCATGAAAACTGACATCAAATATATCTTTAAAATGTTGACTAATTTCATTTTCTTGGCTATTAGGAACCTGAAAGACAATCGTATCCCCACCAAGTTTTATCATTTCAACTTCTAATGATTCATGATCTTTAGCATTTAATTTGATCCGAGAATTCCACACCAACGAAAAGTACCTGTCAGTTGGCATGTATTTTAAATCAGAAACCTCTAAGCGATCATCATCTACACGTATTAGACTTGCACTAAATTCATAAAAATCATAGTTCTCGAAGAAGCTAATTGAGGTATGGTAAACCTTGCTCAAATCAAGTTCTGCGGGAAAATGTTCTGTGGAGCTAAGAATAAAAACACCCTGACTATTTCTGAGAATCAGGTTGCCTCCAAAGCTAAAATAATTATGAAGGTCTTTATAGTTAAAACTGATGGAGGCATAATTGATAAACTTCGAATGATTCAGCATCATTACATTGGTCTGATCCATTGTATTTTCCAACAAGCTGATAGCCACTTTAGTCACTTCCGGGTCAAAATGTTTGCCAGAACCCTTTTTTAATTCACGAATGGTTTCATCTACATTTTTCGGACGTTTGTAACTTTTACTCGACATCATCGCATCAATAGAATCCGCGACACACAAAATACGGCTCAAGTAAAGAATATCCTTTCCTTTA
>JBGSUZ010000659.1:0-2335 GCA_041753235.1 Acidaminobacteraceae bacterium | reverse complement strand
TGCAACTAAAGCGAAGTAAGTGATAGTAATAAATTGCTAAAACTATGAAAGACGTCTGATTCAGGCGTCTTTTTTTGAACATTAAAGGAGGCAAAGACTGTTGGAGCATGTAATTGCAATACTTGAAGGTTTTAGGTTTTCAAAAACTGAAGCACTTGTTTATGTCAATTTACTTCAAAATGGTCATTTGACGGGCTATCAAATTGCCAAAAATATTGGCTTATCCCGTTCTTCTGTTTATAATGCGCTCAACGTGCTTTATCGGAAGGGTGTCGTCTTTATGCTTCCGGGTGAGAGTAATCAGTTTCGTGCCCTTGAGTCTGATATTTTAATTCCCAGATTAAGAAAAGAATATGAAGAGGCGACTACGGCATTAGAGCAAGCATTAGCGCATATAGAAGTGCCTGACATAGGGGGCCGGTTTTTAAATATTGAGGGCTTTGACAATTTGATGGTTAAAGCGAAAGAACTGCTTAAGACAGCTGAACGAGAAGTCCTTATCAACACGGATTTTGACCCGTATTTATTCCAGTCTGAACTTGAATACCTAAAAGCAAAAGGCGTCCGCTGTATCTTGTTTTCTTTTAATGAGATGGACTGCGACGAATTGTCGCTTGAGATTTATTCTCATGGGTATCCTAGGAAAGAAGGGCGCATGAATAGCCGATTAATGCTCTCTATAGATCATAAAATGACCTTGATTGGCAGTAGTCAATCTGGTGATAAGGGCAATGTAGGCAATACTGGCAATCGATTTGTGGGGACTTTTACTGAAAATACACTGCTCGCGTCAATTGTAGCAGAACATATTCACCATGATATTTATTTGTTAAATTTAAAGAAGGCTTATGGGAAGGAACTTTTAAGTGAAGACATAGCACTCCAATCAGATTTTGAGCAGAGCAGTTGCAAATTGAGTCCAGATTCACTTAATGAAAATTTGTAAATAACTAGGGAGGAAACACGTTTATGGAACAGCAAAAATACTGGGTGCCATTTGACACCATGGAAGCGTTTATGAAGGATGTATTTATAGGTATTGGCGTACCGGAAGCAGATGCGGCGGTATGTGCAGACGTTTTAATTGAATCAGATAAGCGTGGAATTGACTCACACGGCGTGGGCCGACTAAAGCCTATTTACGTTGACCGAATTCGTCAGGGCATACAAAGTCCAACCACTGAATTTGAAATACTCAGAGAAGGGCCAACCACAGCCGTTATAGACGGTCATCATGGCATGGGACACGTCATTGGCAAGAAAGCGATGGGTATGGCAATAGATAAGGCTAAGAAGTATGGCATGGGCATGGTGGCAGTCAGAAACTCGACTCACTACGGCATTGCAGGCTATTATGCAAGTATGGCAGTCGAAGCGGGCATGATTGGTATTACAGGAACGAATGCAAGACCTTCTATAGCACCGACCTTTGGGGTTGAAAACATGCTAGGGACAAACCCCTTGGTATTTGGCATGCCCTCAGACGAGGCATTTCCGTTTATTTTAGACTGTGCGACGTCTATTACGCAAAGAGGAAAAATTGAAGTTTATGAGCGTGAAGGCAAAGAATTGCCTCCGGGCTGGGTTATTGACGACCAAGGCAATACAAGGACAGATACGGTTGAAGTTCTAAAAGATTTAGTTAGCGGCAAAGCAGCTTTAACCCCACTCGGCGGCATGGGTGAAGATGGCGGTGGTTACAAAGGTTATGGTTATGCAACCGTTGTTGAGATTTTATCTTCTGCGCTTCAGGGTGGCGCATTCCTTAAGGGACTGCTCGGGTTTGAAGATGGAAAACCAGCACCGTATAAGCTGGGACATTTTTTCATCGCTATAGACGTTGAAGCTTTTATTGGGCTCGACGAGTTTAAGAAAACCACAGGGCAAATTTTAAGAGATTTAAGGGCTTCTAATAAGGCACCGGGGTACGACCATATTTACACTGCAGGCGAAAAGGAGCACATGGCTTGGCTATACCGTAAAGACAAAGGTGTACCTGTTGGCGCCGTATTACAAAAGCAAATGATAGAACTTAGAGACCAATTAAACTTAAACTATACCTTTGAATTTGAAGGTAACTAAATAATTGTACGTATGAAGAGGAATGACTCTAAAACAAACGCATTTACGCATTTGTTCAGGGTTGTTCCTTTTAATTTTGCCCATATTTAAGTTATGTGTCATTTATTTATTTTATCGTACAATTAAATTGACGAACCCAAAATGAAGTGCTAAAATAAAACTCTGTTTCATCGATATCTGCTGAACAATGTGACCCGATGGGGGTCCAAAAGGAGGTTTGTGTATGATCGATGTTAAAGCACTCTCTAAGTCT
>JBGSUZ010000658.1:0-13123 GCA_041753235.1 Acidaminobacteraceae bacterium | reverse complement strand
AAAAAAGGTAAATATGGTTTTTCTGTTTTATTTGTGCTATCAATATTATCAAATACAAAATCGTTATTTGAAATCAATGAACCTATTTTTTCAACATCACTGTTAAACCGAATCCATTTATCAATCTCACTTGGGTCTTTTATTCGCTCAGTCCCCACTGTAGATTTATTGTTTATTTCATATACCATTACTTGCGGTGAAGACCTATTTACGATGAATAAAACTATTAACAATGTAAATATTACCAACGAAGTTATAAAAAGCGTTTTCTTCATATTTCCTCCTTGTTTTTGCTTGTAATTTATTCTAAATATAGTATACTCTATTTGTGCAATACGACAACCATTATTTTCTATTCCGAGGAGGTATTATGAAAAAACTAGTTTTAATTCTATTGGTAGCAGTCACATTGAGCTCAACATGTTTTGCAGAAACACAAAGTACTATCACCAATAATTTTTCACCTCAAATGACTCAAAGCGGAAAAGTAGTGAACAAAAATGGTATCTGGAAGTACCAAGTTCCATCTCTTCCACGTACTTTTAGAGTAATGGATTCTATTTCCAATAACGACCCTAATGTTTTCACAAGAAGTAATGCTTCAACCGGTTGGAAAGATTATACTATAATTAGTACTAGCACCATTGCATATGCCAAAGAGTTGGGTAATCATCCTGACTTTAACAGCAAATTATCTAAATATGCAGATAGCATCATCTTATCAGCAAGCGAAAGCGGTTCTTTCAGTGCATCTGTAGGTATTAATATTGGCTATGTAGGCGTATATGTTGGCTATTCTCCTGCTGCCAGTGCAGGTAGAGTATTTAATAATCCATGGAAGAATGAATCTGATAGCACTGTTGTAGTTATGGGTGACGTTATTGAGTACAAATATAAGGTAAAGCAATATACAGGCGCTGGACAACTCATCTCAACTACTACAGAGTCAAGATACCAAACCAATAATACTTATCCAGGATTTAAAGTTGGTAGTACTATTAGAAATCCTCGATAAAGATAAAGGATTGATTTAAAAAATAATAAAAAATAAGAAGGATTTCACTATCAATTTGTGAGATTCTTCTTATTTTTTGTTGATACCATTCTTTAAAAACTCTTTACTTACATTACCATGGTTTGTCCTTAGCATAAGAATTGCGGCCACTTACCTGATTTTTGGTACATTACACCATAAGTCGACTTCCACTGTAAGTAAATTTTTCCATTAACATAGTGCCACCATTAAGCTATACTCTAACTATAAAAAGAAAAATGAGGTGAGTTCCCATGTATGATGTCTGTATCATTGGAGCGGGTGTGGTCGGTTGCGCATTGGCCCGTCAGCTCTCCCAATACAATCTTGAAGTAATCTTAGTTGACAAGTCGGACGACGTCAGCTCCGGTGCCACCAAGGCTAACAGCGGCATAGTCCACGGCGCTTACGCCACAAAACACGGCAGCCTCAAAGCCAAATTAGCCGCAGAGGGCAATCGTTTATACGATGAACTTAATGATAACCTGCACTTCGGTTTCCATCGGCTTGGAGCACTGGTTTTAGCCTTTGACGAAGCTGAAGCCGAGCAACTTGCCGAACTCTATGACAATGGCTTAAAAAACGGCTGCACCGATATGACGCTCCTGTCTAGGGACGCGGTTCTTGAAATGGAACCAAACATAAACCCAGAGGTTTTAAAGGCGCTTTGGGCCAAGGATGTCGGTGTGACCTCTCCTTATGAAATGGCCATTGCGCTGGCGGAGAACGCCATTACCAATGGCGCCACGCTGAAGCTAGGTTGGCCTGTAACGCGCATAGATGAAACCTCAGAAGGGTTTACTATTTATTCCGACAGCGACAAAATTCAAGCCCGATACGTCGTCAATGCGGCAGGGCTATACGCAGATCAAGTTGCCGCATTGGTTGGAGCGGACAACTTTGCCATTCAGCCACGTAAGGGTCAGTACGTACTCCTCGACAAATCTCAAGGCGCACTCGTGAACCGAGTACTCTTCCAAGTGCCATCCAAACTAGGCAAGGGCATTCTGGTCACCCGAACCTGTCACGGCAATCTAATGCTGGGTCCCAACGCCGAGGACTTGAGCATTCGAGAGGACTACGGAACAGACATTGCCAGCTTGACTCAAGTGGTGGAAAAGGCCAGACATTCCGTTCCACAGCTTAAAATTCAAAAGGCCATTACGACCTACTCGGGCGTTCGTGCCATTGCTGATCGTGGCGATTTCATTGTTGAACTACCCACAACTGTGCCCCACTGGCTCAACATTGCCGGTATAGATTCACCGGGCCTCACCGCTTCTCCGGCTATAGCCCGTTATGCGGTTGATTGCCTTGTAACAGCAGGACTTGCCCTCGTGCCAAAAGAGAACTTCATCGCTGAGAGAAAACCTATTATAGTCCCGAAGTCAGCCGATGAAGTGCTTTCCATTGACTCACCTGACCCCAAAAGTCACATGATCTGCCGCTGCGAACGCGTCACTGAAGCAGAGATTCTAGATGCTATAAACCGACCTATTCCGATTGTTTCAATGGATATGATCAAACGAAGAACCCGAGCAGGCATGGGCCAGTGCCAAGGCAATTTCTGCGGACCACGGGTCAAGGCTTTGGTTGAAAGTGTCCTGAACATTGACGACCTACCCGTTCGTGGACCAATGGAAGGACCGAAACCAGAGCGAGTCTCACTCAGTGATGTGAGGCGGATGGGGAGAGAGTAGCGTTTTTAATAGTCTCAAGTAAAAAACACCACATAAACGCCTCCTATAAAAGACTTTTATGTGGTGTTTTTAATTTTTGTCTTGTATAGAAGACCATTAATTACAACCTCTCACGTATTTATTGACAATACAATCGGTTCAATGGAAACACCATTCCACAGGTTATTCCCTATTCCCACATCACTTGGCGTTATATTTTGATAGTTGCCTTTCATGCCTTCTATTTTTAGCTGTCCATCACCAGTTATTGTCACAATCGCATGCAGCCCATCTTGATACATTATCATATCTTTTAGATATGGGTAACGCTCGTGGATTTCCTTTGAATAGTTGTAAGTTTCTTTTATGCCATGCCATATATAAGACATCGCATTTAGCGTATAATAACAGATTCCATTAATAACTACAGCCGCATTTCCATGGTCATGCCCATTCATGCACATTAAAACCCGCTTCCCATTTCCATTTGCCTTATCAAGAATTGACTTTACTTCCTCGCGATTGAACACGCCTCTTTGACCGAATTCGTTCGCCAAACTATGATGAGAAAAAATAATATAATGCTCGCATTTATCATTCAATTCATTTTCTAGCCAAGATAATTCTTTAGGGGGAATATAAGGATAACTATCTGAATCTTTATTGTAGTTTTTCTTACAATAAGGTATGTATCCGTCACCCTTCTTAATAAAACAAGCGTCGAGCACAATAAATTTTGTATTGCCTTTGATAAAAGAATAATAGCTGTTTTTCATACACAAAAAACGCATAGCCTGCTCTTTGGAAAACATGTCAGTGTCATGGTTACCAATAGTAAAATAACATGGCACCTCTGCTTTTTTCAGTTCCTCCACAATAACTCGATTTTCCTCAATTGGATAGCAAATATCACCCAATCCAATAATAAAATCAATACCCGCTTTATTGACCTTGCACATGAACTCTTTAATACGCCTATCACCATCAGGTACATGGTCATAATGTAGATCAGTAAATACTGCAAATTTTATGCTATCCATTAACCACACGCTCCTTATTGCTCAAAAAAATTTAGGTGGAATTACATTTTTTTCAACTTCGACACTCTTCTTTTGAGTGACATATATGCTACTCCAATGAAAAAGCATAGTAACAGGAAAATTAATATTGCTAACCCTACACTCCATATAATCCCTATAACACTAGCTGTTCCACCAAATATCTTTTTTATAAGTTGAACCTCTGTCCACAGAAAAATCAAAAATAACAACACGCCTTGCTGTGGTGTAGTAATACCCTCGCTTCTATACCCACGTACAAATCTAAATGAGGCTTCACTTAATTTTTTAAGTAATAATTCTATAGGTTGCCAATTGCCTGACTTATCAACTTCTAAATGTAACTTACATAATGAAAGTGGGATAAAAGAAAATCCAATATACTCAGTAAATTTATACCATTCACCACCAGAATAGAATATGAACGTATAAGCTGACTGATTCTCCATACGATTGTATAAGTCTTCTTGTGAAAATGTTGCAAACAACATTTCATTGGTCTTGGTATTTATACAACAGTACTGATGATTAGCAAAAAGTGCGGATTCAAGCCCACTTTTAGCGATTAATTCTCTGTGTTCCTGATTAATGCTTACATATTTCCATTTATCCTTTTTGAGTGGGTCAATAGTGGTAATCAAACTATTATTTAATGAATTTTGAACGATTATTTCAGTGGTTTCTGGAAATAAATCTATCTTTGACATAACCATAGCACCAGATAAAACACTAACATATGCTTCTTCACTTTTTATTGTATTAGAATAGAATTTAATGGCTTTCTGTATTGCAATAGAAAATAAAATGTGCCAATCTTTGGTGTCCTTACAGTGTTTGCTAATAATATCCGCAACCATTTCACTCCGCCAAATCGAAGCTATCATAGTACAGAATTCAGTCGATGGCAATTCTTCTTTTTCTAACAGCCATCCATATGCAATCAGATCATCAGTGCCTCTCAACTTCATGTAGTTTTTATAAGCTATGTTTAATATCGGTTGTATCTGATTATCACTAGACTGCCCACCAGTTACTTGAAGAACATTTATATCTACCGAATTGTTATTCTTAAACAGCCTGTCATCAAACTTACTACTTAGAATAAACCTTTGATTATCTTTTCTAGTGAAAATAACGATATCATTTTTATTTAAGATTAAACTGCCATTCAAAATTTCAGTCATTACGGACTGCTGACAAGCAACACCAGCTAAACATCCGAACGCAAATAGAATCTCTTTACTGTCCATTTGCTTTGATTCAAAATCAACACGTAAATAATCAAACAGTTGATTACCACCCTTGATAAGTAAACCTATCCTATTATCCTTTGTAGATTCTCCTGAATGTGATCTATTGACAGTTAATGGCTCAACATCTGATATATTATCTTCACTGATTATTTTGGGTTTTTCTTTACCGAATGTTGGTTCAACCATGCTAATCAATGAAAACTGCCATCGATTCTCACCTTCGTTTTCAATTCTTGTCACTTCCCTAATAAGCATTTCCAACTCGTTCTTTTTTTCTTTAAGTTGACTAGGTGCTTCAATATATACTATCAACCAACGGTTTTCATGAGTACCATCAGCTAACGTAGTCGGGCGGATTTCAACGTCTATATATATTTTATAGTTTTCCCAAATAAGGCAGTAACACGGTCCAAAATCACGACCGCCTCTATGAGCCAGTGTAAATATGGTCTCTCTTTCTCTATCAATGACCCATTCAGAATAGTCATTCGCTAAAACGCGCTCACCCATACGTTGAATCTCAAGAGAGTTAAAAAATCCCCAGTCGTCTTTTTTTACATTTTCCTTAATAAATGACACAATATTTCCTCCATGCAAGTATGATGTATAATTACTCCTCTACCTACTTAAAACTACTTGTAATGAGGAATATGCAGTTTCACGAAAAATATATATCCAAAATTAAAATTACTTTTCCTGCTACAAACTATTTTTCAAATCTTCCATGATCGGCAAATTCGTTTTAGACATATTTTTAGGCAGCGCACTTAATTCGAAGAAACAAAGTTCCTTGGTTTCTTCATCATCGATTGTCAAAATGCCTTCATAGTTTCTTGTCGTGAACACAACGTTAACAAAGTAAAATTCATTCCCATCCGGGTATTTATGATACTGACTTTCGCCCGAGTACACATTAAAAAGCTTCAAATTATAAACGATGAGACCCGTTTCTTCACGCACTTCACGAATCCCAGTTTCCTCGACCGTTTCACCCAATTCCATAGAACCACCAGGAATGCACCAGTTGCCATCGTCGCCCCTGCGTTGAAGCAATATGCGGTTCTTGTCATTAAAAATAATGACAACTACGACACATGTTGTTTTGATTGGCATGATTAGCTCCTCATTTTATATACTGAATTGAAAACTCTCTTTTTGCAATCACTACCAATTATAGCAGAAAAAAAGCGCCTTCAATACTAACGAGGGCGCACGCTTAAAACTTAATAGATACTTATACCTTGATTAACGACATCAGCGCTAAACTAGTTCACTATCACCGTTAGATTCACGAATAAATTCGAGTCAGCTATTTCTCCGGTACTTTCCGGTGGTTTTAATTGAAACTTAAGTTTGATCTGACCCGATTCAATCGCCTTATACTCAAATTGACTTTGATAAGGTGTTTCAAATCTAAACTGGAAGAACTGGGTATAAACAAAAATCGCTATTACCAATGTTATAGTAAACATAAATATGTATTTTGATTTCATGATTTAGTTCCTCCAGTCATTTAGTACTAAACATCAATTAGTGCATACTAGGCAATTATCAAAATAAAAAACGATTCATCAGTACGGTTTATGATAGTTCTAGTAAATAAGTCGACCCTTTTGTCGCTTTTCGAGCAACATCTTTTAAATACCGGCACTAACGCTGACCACATCATTCGTATGAATTTTGAGTCCTTTGAGTTTGATGACATTACTACCTACAAGGAACTTCACGCCTACATCCAACACAGGCTTAAGAATAGCACAGATAAGTATTACATTCTTCTTGACGAAATTCAACAAGTGCCCTCTTGGGAAAAAGTCATTAATGCTTTTCTAGTCGATGCCAACGTTGACATCTATCTGACAGGCTCTAACGCTTATCTATTATCCTCCGAACTCTCTACCCTTCTGTCTGGTCGGTATGTAGAAATAAAAATGCAGCCCTTGTCCTTCAAAGAATACTTAACCTTCACGGAAAGTAGCAGTGACCTTCAACAACAATTTAACCAATATCTCAAATACGGTGGACTCCCTACAACGGTTGAACTCATTGATTCTCCGGACACTATTGGCCCTTTTCTTGAAGGGATTTACAATACCGTGCTCATGAAGGATGTCATTGAAAGAAACAATGTCAAAGATGCGGCACTGCTTGAAAGCATCCTCAAGTTCATTGCTGCCAACATAGGCAGCATCGTATCTACAAAGAAAATTAGCGACTACCTGACGAGCAGCGGTAGAAAAACGACTAGCGATACCATCGATAATTATCTTAGAATGCTTGAGAAAGCGTTTATCATCTATCGGGCAAATCGCTATGACTTAAAGGGAAAACTGTATCTTAAAACACTGGAAAAATACTATATCGTCGACAGGGGCATTCGCAATCACCTCACGGGTATGCGCAACACAGACTATGGTCATGTTTTAGAAAACTTGGTTTACCTAGAACTGCTCAGACGCGGCTACGACGTCTCCATTGGAAAAATCGGCACTTTAGAAGTAGATTTTGTAGCGACCAAAACGGACGAGAAAATCTATTACCAAGTCAGTGCCACCATTTTAGACGAACAAACTAGGTTAAGAGAACTTCGCCCACTTGAAGCCATTACCGACAATTACCCAAAGTTCATTTTGACGATGGATCAAACTGTCTTCAACGACTTTTCAGGTATAAAAGTAAAGCATATTATGGACTTTTTACTTGAGTAAAACTGTGTAATGAACTGGGTTGTACGCCTCTTGTAACAAAAAAAGATTGATGTAACAATTTAATTGTTACATCAATCTTTTTTTGTTACGAACTAATTTTACAGCTTCCATTATTGGTAACGCACTTGGTACTTATGGTCTAATAAATACTGATACCTTCATTAATATCTCCAGTATAAAAATCAATATAAATAATTCTATTTTTTGTACTATTCACCGAGGTGGAAACCCAGTACAAGTACCCTTTTAAACTGTCTATTCTCTCATTGCCAACTATCATAGACAATGGCTCTAATCGGATCTCATCCGAAGGTATCTTTCTTTCACTCAAAATGCTTTGAGCTTGATCCATAGAGATTCCAGAGGATTTATTCACGCGATATGGCGTTGCATTGTTTTTAACGAGCACCAAGTATTCGTCATCGTCCTCATATACCCTGTAAGATGAGCCATTATTAAGTATCTGCGAAAACTCTAAGGTCGATGAAATCTTTTCAAACTCCTTCGTATAGCCATAATATTTATTATACTGAGTATACAGGAATAACCCCGTAACTATAATGGCCACTGCTGCACACGTAAATACTGCGATATATTTTGGTGCTATTCTACGCTCACATCCACAAATATGCATAAATTCTCTTCACCCATTTCTCCAGACTCCGCAGGTGGTTTCAACTGAAACCTTAGCTTAGCTTCACTTGACCAGATTCAATAGCCTTATAACTGAACTGCATTTGGTAGGTTGCTTCACCTTCTTTGTATTTTTCAAACAGGCCTCTTTTCATATTGACTGATTTTTCATCTTTCAAACTTATGTATTCAGTTTCTACTGTGACAGCCACCCATTTAGCAACATTCATTCGATTCCCTTCTAATGAAATCGTAAATACTTATATCACGATTAACTTCGAATCTGAATTGGAAAAATTGAGTATTAACAAGAACCGCAACAAACAGCGATGCAATTAACATCCATGTATATCTTGATTTCATGATTATTCTCTCCAATCATTTATCAAACCACTTCAGTATATCAACCTATTTTTCAAATCTTCCATTATAGGCAAATTCGTTTTAGACATATTCATAGGCAGCGCACTTAGTTCGAAGAACCGTAGTTCCTTTGTCTCATTATCATCGATAGTCAGAATACCCTCATAAGCCTTCGTCATGAACACGACGTTAACAAAATAAAATTCATTCCCATCCGGGTATTTATGTTACTGGCTTTCTCCCGAGTACACATGAAACAGCTTCAAGTCATAAACGATGAGACCCGTTTCTTCACGCACTTCATGAGTCCCAGTTTCTTCAACCGTTTCACCCAATTCCATAGAACCGCCCGGAATTCACCAGTTCCCGTCGTCACCCCTGCGCTGTCAGTTTAATGCTTTTTAGGAATCATTATTCAAATCTTACCACTTAACTACAGTTTCATTTTTTGATTCTATATCATAAAATCCAATAACTTCGTACAATCCACTCTCACCACTAAAGTAATCATAGAAATACAACTTAGATCCAACTTTTTCAATATCAGAACCATAACACTTCAAGTCATTCGACGAAATGGATACCCATGAATTCTTACTTATATTCCAGTCGCCCCAATAGTATTCTGGCCCCTCATTAGGTGTTTCAAGGATTTCATGTACTGAATAACTTCCAGCACTCAGTTTTCCTTTTAAGTCCTGCGGGTTTTTAATTTTTTCAACTATATTTGTTTTAGTGTCGTATTGATATATGATGGATTCTTCACTATTACAAAAGATTCTTCTATTTGGAAATTGATCTAAGTCGGATTTTACAATCCCTAAGTACTCATCGTCTACAGATTTCCCCATATTAGCGCTTTTCAACAAATTACAATTATAAAATTCATGTTGCTTATCAGTTGTCACTAAATATACAATTTTATCTGTAGAGCAATAGGGCAAGTACAACGTTTCTCTTTCAAATATTTTCTCATTAGTTGCTCTATTTCTTACAGTAAACATATAACTAGATTTGTTTTTTACCTTACAAGCTGAGATACGTAAATCATTAACCTCATATTCCCAATCTTTATTAGGAACTTTCTTCATGACAAAAGTAGTTGAGTTATCGATAAATGATCTATAAAAATAGCTGCTTTTCTCAGTATCAAAATAGAATAGTCCGTTTTTATCATTTACTAGATAATCTTTACCTAAATTTATAGTTTCAAGTTGCTTACCATCTAAATCAAATATATTAAGCCATTTTTCTGACTGACTATAACTTCCGTAAACAACATAAATATACTGATCAGTAAGCGCAATTTTAGCGTTTACATTCTCGAAATTTCCTAATAATTTATCATAATAATGATTTTGAGTTACTGTTTTATCACTTTTAGTTTTTAAATCTACAATATGCAGTGTTGCTCTACCATCTAAATACGCTAATCGCTCCCCTCTTGCAGCAAAATAACGAAAATCACCTGGCATGATGGCTTCTGTAGTTCCATCTGGCAAAATACGCTTAAGACAGCCATCTGTCATATTAACTTCAGCGACAACCTTGCCATTGTCAAGTTTGTCTAAATAATTTGCATATTTTCCAAATAACAATCGTGAATTTTTTTCCATAACATTATATGAATAAATTAGGTTATTACCGTTAAAGTATTCATCACTAGCCTCTTCGTAATAAACACTGTCATTTACTGCATAAAGTTCTACTAATCTATTATTCAGATTTGCTATGACTTGTTCAGTTCCACTTTCGAAATCCATAAAATAGATTTTATTATTTTTTGAGTATACAATGTAATCTTTTATAAAATCATATTTACATTTTGTGGTTATAAACACACGTTGATTGTTCTTAATCGCATACAATTTGCTATTATCACAAATAATAATTTGTCCATCTTGATAATTAAAATCATCAAACTGACCTATATAAAGGGTTTGGCCTATTTTTTCTTTAGGACTAAGTTTCATGATTGCAGTTTGACCATTCTTAGTAGGCGCTTTGTAATATATAGTGCCATCTTTATCAAAATAGCATTTTGCCGAATAATTGTAACAAACTTTAAGCAACTTGCCCGTTTTATCTTGTCTATAAACCCATTGGTCATCATCCAAATATAAAAAATCACTAAATTCTCGCAAGTAGCTATATAGTTTGCCTTCAAGCTTAATAGATTTAAACATACTTGTATCTGATCCACTCTGATATGCTTCTTCTGTTTCAACATTATAGGTCTTATAGTCACTATACTGCTCATAATGACTATGCCTATTTCTAATCGGTCTAGCAACGTATAAATTCGTATCGTCTCCATTAATAGAATTACACCAGTTGACTTTTACTTTTGCATTATCTGCTGAATCACCATAACTTGTCATACTAAATACAAATAATGCTATCAAAATACATGCCCAAATTTTATTTCTCATATAATTTTCCACTATCCTCTCTTGATTATAACAGCATCTTAAATGTCTTCTTTTTCATATCTGCAACTGCAATGAGAAGATTATCGTAATATATATACGTTTTATTTCCTATAACCTCACTATTACAGAAGGGTCCATTATATTCTTGATTTTCAATACACTCTAAATCCTTGCTGCTAGCTTTAAGATGATTCATTTCTATCCAGTCTAAAAGAAAGCCCTTCCTATTATCAAGATCAATAGGTAACTTTTGAATCGATTGTGCTTCATCACTCATAAGCTTTTTGATTTGCTTATCATTTTTAGCAACTTCCACTTGAAAATTATTCTTTAAGTTTTTAATAATGCATTTATTGCCTTTAAAAATGAGTGCCTTATCCTTATAGAGGCTGATATCATAATTGTATCCATAGGTTTCAATTAAATCGCCTTTTAAAGAAAATACAAACGCTCCTTTTTGAGCATCAAAATAGTACAAACACTTATCGGAAAGCGCTAAATTGCAACTACCATTTTTAAATGAGCTTCCAACAAAAGAATCTATACCGTATTGCTTTAAATCTATTGCCCATAAAATTTTATTTTTAGAGATATTTTTATAATTTAGAACGCCCTTGTCATCTATAAACGCCATCACATTATTCTTTACGGTAAATACGTCTACATTACCCTGATGGATATTTTTTCGACTGCCCTTATTATCAATACTCTGTATAGTCCCATTATTATCTTCAATACAGGCAAACCAATGCCCATCTACTTGCTCTAACGCAGTCACATCCTCATCAAATACCTGAATGACATCCCCACTTTCCGAATCCAAAGAAAACAATTTACAACTATTATCTAAAAAATAAAGGGTATTCTGCTCACATATAAACTGGACGATGTTCTTTTCGTGCTGATAGACCCTTTTAAGTCCGCTATATTCAGAATTATAACTTATCATTTCGTAAACATTAGCTGAATAACTCCCGTAAACGCCAGACTCTGTAGCTGTAAATTGCTTCGCTTTCTCGTATAAAATTATTGTGTCTTTCTTTATCTCTAAAAGAGATTCACTCGTAGTGACAAATAATCTGTTTGAACAAATTTGAAAAGTTTCTACTTTCTCTTTTGTTAACAACGTTGGCTTATCATCATCTTGAGAAATACGATACAAACCATCGTTTTTGTCATAGCCCTTAGTAAAATAAACAGAGTCGTCGAAAAGCACATATTTAATATTGCCATAACAAGAAATATTTCTTTTGACGTTTCCTTCTAAATCCAAAACAGTAATTGTTATTTCTTGATTATCCGAAGCAAACGCATACACACATGTTTTCCCAATTAGAATCTCTATATAATCTGTACTCGGATTAATATTTCTACTCTTGTTGTTTTTCAAATCTTTGAAGTACAGCTTACCGTTTTTATCGATGGTCCATATCGGTGGTGCATTTTGAGTATTCGTTAAATCTAGAAAGATGTAAGGATTAACCGGAGAGTACTTATACCGCGTTTTCTTAGTCTGCAAATCAACTAGATTCATCGAAATTTCTTTTTTATTAACATAGACTACGTCGTCACAGCTATTGATACAATTGCTCCATACAACACTTGTAAATTTACCCTCTGCACTGCTTAAAATCAAAGAATTTGCAAGCATTACAACTACTATAACTACACTAAATAACTTTTTCATGTGTATCTCCTTAACTGTATCGTGACTGTTTATGACAATGGCTTTTTATGAATTTGTTTTCTCAAGATTCCCTCCTGTAATTTATATATAAAAAAAATTGCATTGTATATTCATTTTACCTTTATGCTTCATCTTTTGCCATTAGTTTATTGAAAACTTCAAAGAAAAAGACTTACAGCTTAAAATAAATAACTGTAAGTCTTTATTATCTCAAATCATCTGTTGTAACCCCAAAATTATGGATTGCATAAAAAGGTTCACTGGTATCGGTAGAATA
>JBGSUZ010000657.1:0-24336 GCA_041753235.1 Acidaminobacteraceae bacterium | reverse complement strand
AGTCAGCCCAAACGGATGGAATGAAATATTTTTCGTTTTAAAGAAAGTTGAGTTGAATAACTGTGTCTTTTCAGAACCAAGCGGCTGGAGCAACGTTTATGTAAAAAGCAATACATATAATAACTGCTACATAGTTACAATGGGTGGTCCTTATGATCCTATCATTATGAACAACACCCTCAAAGCCAAAGATGGCGTCACCGTTGACACTTCATTTAAGGTTACTTCTGGCAGTACTGTTTGGAAAAATGCAGGCACAGGGTTAAACCCAGATGGCACTAAAGCACATTTAGGTGTTTATGGTGGTCCTTTTGCTTGGAATCCAAATGGCAGTTACTTTACAACTGGTGGTGCTATACAAGTTGACTCTAACGTCTTAAATGTTGTTCCTGAAAAGAACAAAATCAGAGTGAAAGAAAATGTTAGTGTAGACTTGGTTATTCAAAACATTAAAGAAATTGCTGCTGAAGATATTCGCATTAAATATGACAGCACTAAACTTCAATTCATTGATTGTAATGAAATTGATGGCATCAAGCTCGTTAAAAGCAATACAGCAGATGGCGAAATTAGAGTCATCTTAGCAAGTAAAGGTATGGAGAACATTGTCAACGACAAGAAAGTTCTATTAAAACTTAACTTTAAAGCCATTGGAAAAGGTGAAGCTTTAGTGGACATCACTAAAGGCCGGGTTTCAGATGGTATTGAAATGGAAAAAGACCTCAAAGACCTCGCTTGTGGAGAAACAACTATATTGATTGAGGAACAGTTATTCTTAGATGTTAATAAAAATGACATGTGGACATTACTTGACTTAGCAATTGATGCAAGACATTTAGGTGAAAACGTAGCGTCATTGCCACAATACAATACAGACATTGATATTAACCAAGCGATTGACGAAAATGACTTAATTAAAATTGGTGAATATATGATTAACGACCCAACTTATATTTTTTAATAAAGCACCTAAAGCTCTGAATACTTTTCGACTGTTAATTGATTGATACGACTTAAAAACTTCAAAATAGCCTTCTGCTCGTTAACGGAAAGGTCCATCATGACAAAGTCTAAGGCTTCATTTTCACGGGCCTCAATATGCTCAAAACAAGCACAACCTTTATCTGTCAACGTGTAATAGGTTTTCCGCTTGTCTAACTCATCTTTTTCCTTGCAGATTAGCCCTTGGCTTGACAATCGATTGAGTTGCGTGCTCATTATGCCTCTATCCAATTGGAAGTGCTTGAGTATCTCCTGCGTCGTCATGCGCGCATTGCGACTCAGCTCAACGAGTATCATCATTTCAGTAAAAGTTAAAGGAGCACTTCCAGGTTGGGCGGAAAAGCCGAGCTTATCATACTCTATGAATTTTTTAATCAAGATTTCAACCATTCTTATGATGGACTGATTATGGTTCATATAGTCCCCTTCTTTATATATAAATTAATTGAGGCAACAGCGTATACGCTGTTGCCTCTTTATTATCGCTCAGTGATTATCTTTTTACAATAACAGCTTCGCCCATGCCGCCACCAATACAAAGTGTTGCTAAGCCAGTCTTAGCGTCTCTGCGCTTCATTTCATGAAGCAGACTTACTAATATTCTAGCACCACTAGCACCAATTGGGTGACCAAGCGCAATCGCGCCTCCGTTGACGTTGACGATTTCCTTGTTAAGGCCAAGTTCGCTAGCAACTGCTAATGCTTGTGCTGCAAAGGCTTCATTTGCTTCAATTAATTCAAGATCTGCTACTGTCATGTTTGCATTTTTAAGCGCTTTTTGAGTTGCAGGAACTGGCCCAATACCCATGATTGCAGGATCAACACCTGCAGACGCAAAGCCTGCAATAATTGCGAGTGGCTCTATGCCAAGTTCTTCTGCTTTTTCTCTGCTCATTAACACTAACGCAGCAGCACCATCGTTAATACCTGAAGCATTCGCCGCTGTTACAGTACCGTCTTTCTTGAATGCCGGTCTCAGCTTAGAAATACCTTCAAACGTTGTATCTGCTTTAATATATTCATCTTGATCGAAAAGAATAGGATCGCCTTTTCTCTGAGGAATAGGAACTGCTATAATCTCATCTTGGAATCTGCCAGCCGCTCTCGCCGCAGCAGCTTTTTGCTGACTTGCTGCTGCAAATTGATCTTGTGCTTCTCTGGTAATAGACCATTTTTCAGCTACATTTTCAGCCGTAATACCCATGTGATAGTCATTAAAAGCACACCACAGGCCGTCGTTGACCATTGTGTCATAAAGCTCACCGTTACCCATACGTTGGCCCCATCTTGCACTTTTCATTACATACGGCGCCATACTCATGTTTTCAGTACCGCCTGCAATAACGACGTCGTTTTGTCCAGCCATGATTGAAAGTGCAGCCATTGAAACAGTCTTAAGACCTGAACCACAAATCATGTTAATAGTACTCGCTGGAACGGTTTCAGGAAGACCTGCCTTAAGTGCTGACTGTCTTGCAACCCCTTGTCCATAACCTGCTTGCAGAACTGAACCAAAAATAACCTCGTCCACTTGATCCGCAGAGATATTTGCGCGACTTAAAGCTTCTTTAATAACAAGACCGCCCATAGTCACCGGTAAAACATCCTTCAAAGTTCCCCCAAAAGAACCGATAGGTGTTCTTACCGCACTTGCAATTACAACTTCCCTCATATTAAATTTTCCTCCATGTAATATAGTATAACCCCACCATATTTCATCTACCATTAGCTATTATACAATATAAAGGGACTGAATTGGTCCTGTTAAAAAATTAATTAGTATCAAAAACGTAACTTTTTACCTATCTCGTAGCTGTTTTTTTAACTTCTTGTGAAATTTCAAGTTTCAACAGTTCAATAATCTGTTGAATCTCTAAATCTTCGTACTCCTGACTAGAAAGGGTTATACCCACTACATGCCACTGGTAATGATGGTAAAATTCTCGTTCTTCAGCCTCTTCGTTTAGGTACACCTGCATTTTTTCTTTAAATCGCTCAAATCCTTCTTCGTGGCAAAATGGCAATATGCCATAAAAAGAGTGCGGCCCATAATGGATAAATTCATCGGACTCCCACAAATGCGCTCTTATGTCTTCAAAATGTTTCTCTGAAAAATTACCGTCTATACCGTCTTGGCTTTCAAATATCAATGCAAATACAGTAAGAGGGTACTTCCCTTTCTTCGCTTTGTATTTTTCAGAGCGTAAAAGTTCACTGAAACTTTCTTCGGTAACCTTAGCCGATATTTCTTGTTTTTGTAGTGGCATTTTCAGCGGAACTTCTTCCTTGACTTCCTTAGGTGCATTTTGTGATGATGAATCAATTTTAAGAATCGTTTCTAGTGGACTTGCAGGTTTAACCGCATTATCCATCACGCTAAAAATTCTTGCAATAAAAAATTCGTCATCAAACGGCTTAAGGATATAGTCAGCAGCACCCGCTTGGATGCTCTTAATAAAATCTCCTCGTTTATTGGATGAGGTGAGTATTACCACAGGTACATCGTGCTGAATTTCTTTAATTTTCCGAACGACCTCAAACCCATTAGCAGAGTCCATTGCTACGTCCATGATTACCAAGTCGAGTGCATTCTTGTATTTTTGAAACATAGCAAATACTTCACTTTCCGACTCAACCTCATGGATTTTTACGTTACTGGAGGCTAGTGCCTCTTTAATCCGCATCCTTACTAACAGTGCCCGGTCAAACAGCAGAATTTGTTTCATAAGACCACCCCACCAAGTATAAGCGTTAGATTCGCCAAATCACTTACAGTTTTTTTTATTATTTACCCGTTTTCAACTTTTGAACACAAAAAAGACTCCTCAGTTTACTAGGAGTCTCTCAAGTGTATGGCGTTAAGCCAAATATTCTAAAATTTATTCTTCTTCTTTAAGAAAATACGTCAAGGTCAAGAGGTTGTCAATTAAATGAACATTTTCAACAATAACGCCGTCACCAACTTTTAAGTCGATTGGCGCAAAGTTCCAAATAGCCTTAACTCCGCTGGCTACCAGTCCATCTGCTACATCTTGAGCACCCGTTCTACTGGTGCAAATATAGCCGATGTCGATTGGTGTCTTCACCGCAAAGTTAGTTAATTCATCAATGTCCATTACCTCGATGTCGTTAATGCGCAGACCTACAATTTTGGGATTCGCATCAAAAATGCCAACCAGATTGAATCCGAATTTACCAAAACTTGAATACTTCGCTAATGCTTGACCTAAATTGCCGGCCCCAACAATAACTGTGTTGTAATTCTTAGTAAGCCCCAAAATCTTACCAATTTCGTTATAAAGGTCTTCTACTACATAACCAAAACCTTGTTGCCCAAAACCGCCAAAATTGTTTAAATCTTGACGAATTTGTGACGCTGTAAATCCGATGATATCACTGAGCTCTTTGGAAGAAATCCGCTTAACGTCACGATCCATCAATTCCCTCAAATATCGATGATATTTTGGTAGGCGTCGGATTACCGCCATCGAAATTTTTGTATTAGCCATTTGCTCACCCCATCTAACATTTCAGGACCTGTTTTTATATAAATCCCTCATTTGTAAACTTATTGCCGCAACCCTTAATAAGCCTTAAGTTTACTGTTCAGATTATATCATTTGACTTTTTCACATGTCAAATTTATACGCCCATTTTATTTTAATTTACCCCATTGTTAACACTTTAACCAAAGTATCTACCACCTAGCTTCTCTTTTTTATACGGATAAAATTGCATAATGTATTTTTCTCATGCTATGATGGTAGAAGAAAGCGCTGTACTGGTTTTAGCAAGGCCATAGCGCTCAACCATTTGTATTTGATTGGAGAGAAATTTGTGATAGCGCTATCTGTAAACCAAGTTAGTAAAGCCTTTGGTATTACTAGCATTCTTGAAAATATAAGCTTTACGGTGTCTCAAGGAGACAAAATTGGACTCATTGGTCGAAATGGCGCCGGTAAAACGACCCTTTTTAAAATTATTAAAGGTGAATATAGTCCTGACACTGGCAGTATTTTCATGGCAAAGGGCTCTGAAATCGGCTATTTAGAACAGATTCCAGTCGCAACTGAGGGCACTTCCCTCTACGACTACTGTCTGGAAATTTTCCGTCCGCTACTTGATATGGAAGATCAGCTGCGTGACTTAGAACACAAAATTGCCGACTATGGCAAGCAAGGCAGCGAACCACCAAAAGCGTTGCTAGATCAATATGCCCACTTACTCGAAAGTTTTTCTCGGCATAATGGCTACGGCTTTAGAAGTGAAGTCAGAGGGGTCTTGAAAGGTCTTGGATTCTCTGAATGCGAGTTCGAACGCCCTATTACAGGACTTTCTGGCGGTCAAAAATCACGACTTGGCATAGGCCGTCTCTTGCTTAAAAAGCCCGAGATGCTACTTTTGGATGAACCTACCAACCATTTGGACATAGATGCCTGTGCGTGGCTAGAAGGCTTTTTAAAAGCTTACGACGGTACTTTGATTATCATCTCCCATGACCGCTATTTTTTAGATCAAATCGTGACTAAGATTTTTGAGGTGGAAAACCGTCAACTGACGCCTTATACAGGAAATTACACGGACTACACCCGTCAAAAGGAAGTCATTTTTGAAACGGCACTTAAAACATATGAGCAGCAACAAAAAGAAATTGATAAACAAGAAGAAATGATTCGCCGCTTTAAGGGCCACGGGACAGAGAAATTAGTAAAACGGGCCAAGTCCAGAGAGAAAATGTTAGACAAAATGGAAGTGGTAGATAAGCCTATTCAATACACCAAGCGGGCTAAAATTCGCCTAAGTACCCGTATTAAAAGCGGTGAAGATGTTCTCTTTGCCGAAGACTTGTCAAAGTCATACGGCGACAAGCATTTATTCAGTCATCTAAGTATGTCGGTTTACCGAGGCGACCGGATTGGTCTGATTGGCCCTAACGGCATAGGCAAAACGACATTGTTCAACATGCTTCTCGGCAAAGAGCCTTATCAAGCGGGGAGCATTCACATTGGTCATCAGGTTGAACTTGGCATGTATGATCAAGAACAGTCCAATCTAAAGCTTTCTAATGACCTCGTTGAAGAAATATCTGACGAGGATCCAAGTCTCAATGTCACAGAAATTCGTGGCCTTTTGGGGGGCTTCCTCTTTCATGGGGATGATGTTTTTAAAAAAATTAATCAGCTTAGCGGTGGTGAAAAGGGTCGAATCTCTTTACTTAAGCTCATGATGTCTGAAGCGAATTTACTTCTGCTAGATGAGCCTACCAACCACTTGGATATTGAATCTAAAGAGGCATTAGAAGAAGCGTTGTCGTCTTATGACGGCACCATTATTTCCATATCTCATGACCGTTACTTCCTCAATAAAATCTGCACCAAAATACTAGACCTTTCTCCTGAAGGCGCTACTGAATATTTAGGCAACTACGACTACTACAGAGAAAAAATTGCACTTGGTGCATCTACTGAGGTGCAAGAATCAGAAGGCGCTGCCAAAACAAAAACACAGCTCAAAGACGACCGTCGTAAGGAAAAGGAAAAACAGCAGGTAGAGCGGCAGAAAAAACAAGGGCTCAGTAGTCTTGAAAAACGCATTGAAACCCTTGAAACCGAAGTTTCTGACATTGAAGCCATGATGTGCGAAGAAGCGGTCTATTCGGATGCGAACCTGATGCGGGAGTTAGGTGAACAAATGAATCATTTAAAACAAACCCTCGAAGACTGTTATTCTGAGTGGAGTTTGCTATTAGAGGAAGTATAAAAAAAGATAGACAAACCTATTTTAACCGTTATAATAATAATGTAATTCCGTTAAAGAGGCGGTAGTAATCAAAAGGAGGCATTTTTAGACATGTTTGAAACCATCAAGAAAATTATCGAAGAACAACTCGGCATTAAAGATACAGATTTGATCACGCTTAACACTAACATTCACGAAGACTTAGATGCAGATTCACTCGACGCGGTTGAAATCATCATGACAATTGAAGATGAATTTGACGTGGAAATTCCAGACGATATTGCTGAGAAGCTTCAAACAATCGGACAAATTGTTGACTATTTAGAACGCGTTAAGTAGTAGCAACTGTTATTTTGACGCCTTGGCGTCCTTAAAATATTGATAAACGCAGAGCGTTTTTCCATTAAAACGCTGCGTATTTTCAAATAACAAACATAAAAGCATAAAAAAGCATCTTCCTGTAAGGGTAAGATGCTTTTTTATTGGTTTTATACGAATTCCAGAATGTTCGAATCACTAAAACAACTGCAAGCTGGAAACACGCTTTCTAAATTCAATTTTCAACTAAAAACTTATTAACAAAATACAAGTTTTTTCCCCACATTTGTCCACAGGCCAAACCGTTTATACGTAGTCATCACAAAAGTTTTCCACATTATCCACAGAGTTCTCCACAAATTTTGAGGATTTTTCTGAATTTAGCCTCAATTCATGACAATGAAGGACTTGCAATTATCTAAACTGTGGACACAATTGAGTTTTTATACACAGCTCTTTATTATTTATGAAGTGTATAAGGCTGGCCAATCTTTAAATTCGGTACTGCATTGAGGTATTGATCGGCACGAATCCCTGCCATATAGTTATAATAGCCGACACAGCCAATCATTGCCGCGTTGTCTGTACAAAGTACTAGCGACGGCTTATAGAACGCCACGCCCTTTTGCGCCGCCATAGCAGCCATTTTAGCCCTTAGGTGACTATTAGATGCCACACCACCCGCCAATGCAATTTGTTTGACGCCTGTGCGCTCAATCGCCATTGCCATTTTATCCACAAGTACGTCCACAACTGCTTCTTGGAAACCTGCCGCCACATCTTCCACAACAATTTCAATGTTTTTCATACGACAGCCGTTGATGTAGTTAAGAACTGCAGATTTTATGCCGCTAAAACTAAAATCAAGGCTGTCTTTTTCAAGATAGGTTCTTGGAAATGGACAGTTTTCTGCGTTTCCCTGCTTGGCAAACTTGTCAATAAGCGGTCCGCCCGGATAACCGAGTCCAAGGGTTCTTGCAACCTTGTCGTAAGCCTCTCCAGCCGCATCGTCTCGGGTTTTGCCTAGCACTTCAAAGGTTTGATAGTCTTTAACGTGAACCAGGTGTGTATGGCCCCCTGAGACAACCAGACAGAGCAGTGGTGGCTCTAATTCAGGATTTTCAATAAAATTGGCAAAAATATGCCCCTCAATATGATTGACAGGAACCAGTGGCAGGTCTAGCGAATAAGCTAATGCCTTAGCTGTAGACATGCCCACTAACAATGCGCCAACAAGGCCTGGCCCGTAAGTAGTGCTGATGAAGTCAATGTCTTCAAAGGACTTATTCGACTGAATAAGGGCTTCGTCCACAATACTGCTGATTTTATCCACATGGTTACGAGAAGCCACTTCCGGTACGACACCACCAAATTTTTGGTGTATGTCAATTTGTGAATAGATAACGTTAGACAAGACCTCCCGGCCATTTTTTACAATGGCTACGGAGGTCTCGTCACAACTTGTTTCAATGGCTAAAGTTAATAAATCTTTCATGAAAGCTCCTTTTTAGAGCAGCTCCCCGTACTAACATTTTGGATTAGAGTCCAGAAGGTGCTGAACCCATGAGTACGCTAATCCATGTAAAACTAACCATAATTGCAAATGGCAAGATTACAGCAAATGCAGCCTTCCAGGTTGCTACGTTGTGAATGCGTTTAATACCAACTATTGTTACTGCTAAGTACCAAATTGTAAAAATATTTAAAGCCGCTAAAGTCGAGTAAATTGGTGTGCCGAATTTTGAGAGCGGTAGTAAAATCGCTGGCGAAAAGCTGAAAGCACCATTTTGGGTAATCAACATAAGCGGCAGTGAAATTAACGTCCCTAACGTAGGAATCATGTATGCATTAAGCATTAATGAAACGGTGCTGCCGTATTTACCTTCACCCGAAAAGACGAGAGAAAGTAAATGTGCTACAGACCCTTTTACAAATGGTGCAAGTGGCATAAAAAGAACCGTAACGTACATCATAACGGTCATATAACCGCCCATCATTTCTTTAGTGCTAGCAATCTGCTCTGCTGTCATCCCTGCATTTTGATAAGAAATATCCATTAATGCAGATGATAAATCTTTTGTAACTAAAACGCTTAAGAGGCCTATTGCCCAAATAATTGCAAGTGGCAATATGTAATTCGGCTTCTCCTTGATGTCGTCAATCGTGCTGACTGGTGCCATGATGATGTTTACTACCCTTTGAAACTGATTTTGAGGCTTGCGTATTTCCGTTTTTTCCATGTTTTCCATGTTGAATCCTCCCAATGTGAATAGAATAACAATAATAGCCATTTTTCGTCAGTATATTAAAGAGTTATTAAGAAACTATTGTCATTCACTTAAGGATTCCTTAAGGGTTTTGTGAAGTATGCTCATAATTGGAATCTGATAGGGCATTTACTTCAATAATAGGACGGTGTCGATCATCGCTGATTATTTCCCCATCTTTAAAGATGATAATTCTTTTCGCCTGTTCAGCGATATCGTGCTCGTGGGTAACCATAACGATGGTAGCGCCTTCGTTATTGAGCTTCTTAAAAATGTCCATTATTTCTACCGAAGACGTGCTGTCTAAATTACCCGTCGGTTCGTCTGCCAGTAAAATAGCAGGATTATTAACCAAAGCCCTCGCTATGGCAACTCGCTGCTTTTGACCCCCTGAGAGCTCATTTGGCTTATGGTGCATCCGGTCACCAAGACCTACTCTTATAAGTGCATTTTTGGCCTTTTCACGGCGTTCACCGTGGTGCTCACGTCCGTAAACCATGGGTAACTCCACATTGTGAAGTGCATTAAAACGTGGCAGTAGATTAAAAGACTGGAAAACAAAGCCGATTTTCTTGTTTCGCACTAACGCCAGTGCTTCATCCTTCATACCACTGGTCTCCACACCATCTAAAATATACTCACCCTTGGAAGGTCTGTCTAAACAGCCAATAATATTCATGAGTGTTGACTTGCCTGAGCCAGAAGCCCCGACAATCGCGACAAAGTCGCCCTGTTCTACATGTAAATTGATATTTTTGAGTGCCGTTACTTCAATGTGTCCTGTCTTGTAAACCTTCCACAGTTCGCAAATCTCAATCATACCCAATCACTCCCTACGCCCTAGGCGCTGTATTAGAGTTCTATCCACATGATGCAGGCATCTTCCCCGTTGTCTTCATAATATGCCGGACGAATGCCCGCTGACTTAAACCCAATTTGTTCATAGAGCTGAGTCGCTCGTTTATTAGATACCCTAACTTCTAGGGTTAAACGACAAATATCGTGAGCACGAGCCCAGTCCAGAATGAGACACATCATCGTTTTGCCAAAGCCTTTACCCTGCTCTTTTGGGTCGATGCCGAGATTTGTAATATGCCCTTCGTCCACGACTAACCACATGCCGCAGTAGCCCAGTATTTGGCTGCCGTCTGTTAATAGCAAGTAACTCGCTAATGGATTGGACAGTTCCGCCGCAAAGGCTTCACGACTCCACGGCGCGGAAAAACATAACGTTTCCAGTTCATGAACTCGGTCTAGATGAACTTCTTCCATTTTAATGAGGCTAAGCCCCGACAGTTTATAGTCCGTGTTTTGCGTCATAGGTCGTCTCTGCCTCCGACTTTCTGAGATATTCCGTCGGCACCACGTCGTAGCTAACTGCGTCTGCAGTCTTCACCATTGCTGACTGCGCTACCGAACTGGCTCTCTGACGGTTAAAGCTTGCTGGTGCCAATGTCAGGCGCTCACCAAGTGCTACCTTATAGACTTCTCCGTATTTAGGAAGACCGTCACCAACTAAGAGAATTTGTTCATTTCTGCATTTAAGTGACTCCAGCCATAGGTCCGGCGCAATGGGTTGATCCGCCACAACGGTTGTTAGGACACCGTCCACCCACTGATAGAGTGCTGTATAAACCTCATTTTTTCGCGCATCCATAATAGGACAAATGAGACCTTCAAAACCTACAAATGGCTGACCAAGTGCCTCTAAAGAGGAAACGGCAATGACCGGAATCTTATGCGGCTGTGCAAGGCCTTTCACCGTTGAAACGCCAATACGTACCCCAGTAAAAGAACCTGGCCCCTTACTGACTGCCAAGTAGTCGAAGTCCTGTATTTTCAGCTCAAGGGCTTCAAGGAGCATCTCCAACATGGGCATGAGTTTTTGCGAATGGGTCTTTGGATGGTTGATTGTGAATTCTCCAAGGAGCATTTCATCGGTTAAAACTGCCACCGAGGCTACATGAGAACTTGTTTCAAATGCTAGTATCTTCATAGATTCAACTCCCTTAACAACTGATCGACCCGCTCTTGCCAGTGGGCTTCACAGGTGATTTTAACGATGCGTTCCTCTGCGTGCTGAGTGCCTAAATGGAGTTCTAGCCAGAGGCTTTCCACCGGCATTAGGTTGGGAATGAGGTTGGCCCATTCAACGAGACAAGCCGCCTTGCTAAAAAAATACTCCTCATAACCGATGTCATACATTTCTTCTTCATCGCTGATACGGTATACGTCGAAATGGTACAGCGGCAAAGTGCCTTCGTATTCATTGACGATGGTGAACGTCGGACTGGTAATGTGGTCTTCTATGCCCATTCCCCTTGCAATGGCCTTGCTTAAGGTGGTTTTCCCCGCCCCTAAGTCGCCTGTCATGCCTACAATGTCTCCCGCTCTGAGCAACCGACCAAGGGCCATGCCAAAGGCCGCCATTTGCTGCTCTGAATTTATAGTAATGTTCACAGTGTCACCTCTAATTTCTATAGATATTTATCCTTTCTATTATACACAATGTATAAAAAAAGCTCAAATCTGAGCTTGACCTCGAATTTGAGCTTTTCATCGTTTTCAATTGTTCCAGCCATTTAAAATTTAAGCCAATGTATTATAGACAATTTCCCCATCCATGATGGTCATAATGACGTCCGCTTGAAGTTCAAACGGATGACGGTTCCAAATAACCACGTCCGCATCTTTGCCCACTTCAAGACTGCCTACTCGGTCGGCAATACCTGTGATTTCCGCCGCGTTAATGCTGATAGCCTTAAGGGCTTCCATCTCATCAAGTCCCGCTTTAGCTGCAAGGGCTGCACACATTGGCAAATGTTGAAGCGGAATAACTGGTGAATCCGTCATAATGGCAATTTTCACGCCGGCTTTGTGTAAAATGCCCGGCGTAACAAAGCTTTTATGCTTAAGTTCAACCTTGCTTCTGTCGCCAAACGTTGGCCCGACTATTGCAGGGTAACCTTCTTTTGCAAGGTGTTCTGCAATTAAATGACCTTCAGTACAGTGCTCAAGACTCAGGTCAAGGTCAAACTCTTTTGCTATACGTATAGCACTGAAAATGTCGTCCGCTCTGTGTGCATGGGCTTTTAAGTGAATTTCTTTCTTTAGAACTGGAATAAGCGCTTCGAGTTTCATGTCAAAGGCTGGCATTTTAGAAATGTCATCCCCTGCAGCTTCCTTCTTCGCCAAATATTCTTTAGCTGCAAAAAGCGTCCTTCTGAATTCACCGACGATTGCTAAGCGCGTACCCGGCATTTTTTTCTCACTGCCATAGAGACGCTTAGGATTTTCACCAAAGGCGCATTTCATAGCCAGTGGCGCTTTGATGATCATGTCATCTATTCTGTCGCCGTAAGTCTTAACCGCCGCAAACTGACCACCAATGATGTTTGCACTGCCCGGGCCTGCAACTGCCGTTGTCACGCCAGCTTCTCTCGCTTCTTTAAAGTTCACGTCCATTGGATTCATGGCGTCTATGCCACGTAAATGTGGTGTGATTGGGTCCGTCATTTCATTGCCGTCTGCGCCTTCAAACCCAAGGCTGTCTTCCCAAAGTCCCAAGTGACAATGGGCGTCAACAAAGCCCGGCATAACAATGCGGTCTGTGCAGTCAATGACTTCTGCGCCTTTTGGCGCTTTAATGCCCTTACCTACTTTTTTGATAAGCTTGCCTTCCAGTAACACGTCCATCACTTCCGGCTGAGGTGCTGTCATGGTGTAAACCAAACCGTTTTTGAGTAAAATCATTGGATTTCCTCCTATGTATTCTTGATTGAATAACAAATAATTTTTTCTATATTAAGTTTAAATTTTTTTAACGTACAATTCAATAGAATTGTGGTATAAAAAAGAGACAAGTCCAAATAATAGCTTCAATCGGAGGTTTCCTAATGGTTTATTTAAGACCACTTGACAAAACTGAATATGAGCAGGCCATGACTCTGCGCGTCCACTGCTGGACGGAAGAGCTAAACGGCAAAGGCACTAATCGATTAAATGTTCCAGACGAAGTAGAAGAATTAGAAGAATGGCTTTCTGGCGCAGAAGCCAATCAAGACCAGCGAATTATTATTGGTGCTTTCGAAGCCGATGAACTGTTAGGCTTTACCGCTGGCAGTTTTGCTGAAACCTTTGATATTCCCGAGCATGGGTTTGAACTAAATTACCTGTTTGTAGACGAAGCACATCGTGGAAAAGGACTATCCTTGCTTCTATTAAAGGAACTTCTTCGTATTTTTTCCGCCAACCATTGTAATCAGCTAGTGGTCTATAACCATCACTTTGCACCTTCCAATACGTTTTACCACAAACTCGGCGGTGAAGTCATGAAACAATTGACTCAGGGAAAAGACACACTTTTAATCGATGTATTTTTATTTAATACTCAAGAACTTATGACTCAACTCGCTTAATAAGGAGGCACTTAATGTATCAAAACAACCCAATGGTCACCGCGCCAAGAGCTTCGCACTTTAGACCCCCAGCACCTTTGACACCTTTAATATTTCTAGTGTTATTTGCAATAGGAGAGTTCTCTGCCATACCACTTGACATAGTCTGGGAGAAATTTACCTCCGCTTGGCATGGCCCACTCCTCATGACGCTTAAATATACGGTGTCTAATCTAGTTCTGCCTTTTGGCATGTGCATTGCCATCATTTTTTTATGGGTAAAGTTCATAGAGCGTCGCCCCATACGTAGTCTAGGGTTTCCAAAACAGACTGTATTAACAACCTATCTACGAGGTTTTGGGTTTGCCATATTACTTATGTCGCTCTATGTGGTATTCGCACTGATCCTTGGTGTCTACTCCCTTGACCATTTTAGGTTCAACGGCTTCTCTTTCATGGTATGGCTACCAGTTCTAATCACCCTTCCGGGCTGGATGCTTCAAGGGGCCTCAGAAGAAATATTGACCCGTGGCTGGTTCTTCCAAGCCGCGAGCAAAAAACACGTACTGACAGGCATTATACTTTCCTCTACCTTGTTTGCCATGCTCCACTTAGCCAATAACGGCATCACTTGGCTCTCATGGTGCAACCTTGTTCTTTACGGTCTTTTCGCCGTCTTTTATGCCCTCAAAACGGAAAACCTTTGGGCGGTTTGCGGCTTTCACTCTGCTTGGAACTGGGTTCAAGGTAATATCTTTGGCATAGCAGTCAGCGGCAATGACCTTTTGGGCGGTTCGCTTATGTCCCCCGGTGCTGCTAAGGGGCCAGACCTACTGACTGGTGGGGCTTTTGGTGCGGAGGGCTCACTCATCGTTTCGGGACTCCTAATTGTTTCAATTATTTGGGTTATTATTAGAAAAAACGCTGTTAGTCACCCACCTACGGGCGCTTAACAGCGTCTTTTTTATCCATTGTTACTATTAACTTATAACCATTTCTTTCTTTTAAAGAAACTCACCAAACTCAAGCTGATGATCAAACAAACTACCATAAAAACTGGATAACCGTAGCGCCAATTCAGTTCAGGCATGTACTTGAAGTTCATGCCGTAGACCCCTGCCAAGAAAGTCAGCGGTATGAAAATAGCTGAATAGACCGTGAGCGTTGTCATGATCCGGTTCATTCGGTTGCTGGCATTGGAGAGGTGCATATCGTAGAGCGCATTGACGAGTTCTCGGTAGTAAGCTAAGGATTCATTGATTTCAAATAGTCGGTCATTCAAATCTCTGAAAACAGCCCTATTCTCTGGGTGAACAAACGGCGACTCATACAGCAGACTCCGTATCATGTCTTTCATTGGCGAAGCCGCCGACTTCACATTCATAATTTCTTTGCGAATGCTATAGAGGTTGTGAATGTAATTCCCTTTGGCATGTTTCATGACCAACGCCTCTATCTCATCCATTTTGATTTCCAGTGTTTCAAAAATCTCAAAATGTCGATTGAGAATCGTTCCCATCAAGCTGTAGAGCAGGTAATCTTCGCCCCGCTCCCGCATGTTGTTTCGATTGACTTTGAGCTTTTCAACAACAATTTCAAAGACTGTCGCATCGCCGTGTAAAAACGTATATACCCAGCCATTTTGAATGAGTATAGAGGCTTGATCTTTAATGATTTCCTGCACATCCTCGTCGAATCTTAGCACTTGCATCACCATAAAAATTCGATTGTTGTCCATTTCCAACTTCGGTAAATGGTCTCCTTTTACAATGTCTTCCCATGTCAGGCGGTCAATGTTAAAAGCCCGCTGTACTTCTTTGGCACCGTCACCCGCAACAATACTGTCAGTAACAGGAATATGCACCCAGTGATTCCCATTTGGAACCGCTACGATTTCCCGTGGGTGTTTAAAGGGCATGCGTTTGACTTCTTGGGCATTGTAATAAATATATTCTCCCAGTATCATCTTATCTCAGCCCCTCAGCTTATTTTAATCCCTTCATAGAAAGGGAAATCTTCTTTCGGTCCTTGTCTATCCCGATGATTCTGACTTTAACCACGTCGCCAACTGAAACGACCTCCATTGGATTTTTGACAAATTTGTCAGCCAATTGAGAAACGTGAACTAAGCCGTCCGTCTTCACGCCTATGTCGACAAAAGCACCAAAGTCTACCACGTTACGAACTGTTCCGAGAAGTTCCATGCCATCTGCTAAGTCGTCAAAGGAGAGTACGTCCGAACGGAATACCGGCTTCGGCATGTCTTCACGAGGGTCTCTGCCCGGTTTTTTAAGCTCCGCGACAATGTCGGTCAGCGTCAGTGTACCAACTTCAAGTTGTTCTGCCATTTGGACAATTGCAGCCTTAATGCTATTCGCAGCGGTGTGGCTCATAAGTTTGTCTTCTATATCGTTTAAGCTGCCTTTTTTCAGGTCTTTTGACCCATAACCGATGCTCGTCATGAGACGCTTTGCCAAGTCATATGACTCTGGGTGAACCGCTGTGTTGTCTAGTGGCTCTGCCCCTTCACGAATTCTAAGGAAACCTGCGCACTGCTCGAAAGCCTTGTCGCCGAGGCGCTTTACTTTTTTAAGCTCTTTACGGCTCTTGAAACGACCGTTTTCGTCTCTGTAAGCCACTATATTTTTTGCAATGGTTTCGTTAATGCCCGACACGTACTTGAGCAGCGACGGGGTTGCCATGTTCAGGTCTACACCCACGTTGTTTACGCAGTCTTCAACGACATTTTTAAGGGTCTCGTCTAATTGCTTTTGGTTCAGGTCATGTTGGTACTGGCCTACGCCAATGCTTTTAGGGTCTATTTTAACCAACTCTGCAAGCGGGTCTTGGAGTCTTCGCCCAATGGAGATGGCCCCTCTAATAGAGACATCTAGGTCTGGATATTCCTCTGTTGCCAGCTTGGACGCACTGTATACTGACGCGCCCGCTTCACTAACAATGGTGTAGTAGACTTGCTTTTCCAGTGTTTTGAGCAGGTCTGCAACCACTTTTTCGGTTTCTCTAGAACCTGTGCCGTTACCAATAGAAACAATGTCCACGTCATATTGTTCAATGAGCATTTTCAAAGTCTTTTGCGACCCTTCAATGTCATTTCTAGGCTCTGTCGGGTAGATGGTTTTATAGTCCATCATTTTGCCAGTTTCGTCGAGCACGGCTACTTTACAGCCTGTGCGGTAGCCCGGGTCAATAGCGAGGACTTTGACGTTCATAACAGGCGCTTGCATGAGCAGTGGTTTTGTGTTCTTACCAAATACGCTGATAGCCTCAACTTCCGCTCTCTCTGTGAGCCAGTTGCGGACTTCTCTTTCAATAGAAGGAAGAATGAGACGCTTAAGGGCGTCTTCCGCTGCTAGGGTGAGACGCTCATCAAAGGACGGGTTGATTTTAAGGCAAACCTGTTCTACCAACCAGTTTTGGATGGTATCAGACCCTGCGTCTATGCCAGCTTTCAGCCATTCTTCCTTTTCACCGCGGTTGACCGCTAGGATTCTGTGTCCCGGCATTTTTGCTACAGGCTCTGAGTAGTCATAGTACATTTCGTACACAGATTGTTCTGTTGGCTTAGTTGCCTTGGTGATCATGCGACCATTTTTGATGTAGAATTCACGAATGTAACTTCGGTAGGTGGCATCGTCTGAGAACATTTCTGCCAGAATGTCGTTAGCGCCTTCTAGGGCCGCTTCTGGTGTTGGGACATTGAGTTCTTCTTTTTCTGCTTCCATATTTACAAAAGGTGCTGCCGCTTCAAGGGCAGTCGTCGTTTTGTCTTCTGTCCCGAGCAGTATAAGTGCCAACGGTTCTAAGCCTTTTTCCTTGGCTATGGTCGCACGGGTGCGCTTTTTCTGCTTGTAAGGTCTATAGAGGTCTTCAAGGCGTTGAAGGACTGTTGCTGCTTCAATTTCGGCTCTCAGTTCTTCTGTGAGTTTGCCTTGTTCGTCTATAATGCGTACGATTTCGCCTTTGCGCTCTTCTAAGTTTCTTAAATATTTAAGGCGTTCGTCAAAGTCTCTGAGGACTTCGTCCGAGGCACCGCCGGTCGCTTCCTTACGGTAACGGGCAATAAACGGTATGGTGTTGCCTTCATCGATTAATTTAATGATTTCTTCGACCTGATTGATTTTGAGGCCGAGCTCTTTGGCTAATTGTTGGTTCATTGGCTTCACTCCTTCGCTCTCAAGTGTCATTTCGTTGTTTAAAGCGAATGACGCTATCCTTTTTATTATACAGGATTTTTGGGGGCGAGGGTTGGAAAATAAATTGTCATCAAACTGAATGATATGTATCGATAGTGTTTTTATTATATGTACAGTTACTCAATAATAAGCTATAATTTACTTTGTTATCCAATCAAATACACGGAGGAAATTGACATGAAAAGAAGACATTCGGTAGTTGCAATGGTTCTAAGTTTGAGCTGTATTTTTACTAGCTCAATGTACGGTTTTACAGAAGAAGTAAAGTATTCTGAGAATCTGATTCCGGTTATGACGAGCAATGCTGGGGCGGATGGGGTTGTGCCGTTTGCTAGTTCGGAGTATGGCAGTGGGCGTGTTACTTACAAGGCTTTTGACGGTAAATTTACTGGTCCTTATAGCGAAGATTCCTGGGAGTCTGCAACTGGCGACGGTAAAGGAATTTTAGGCGTAAAATTCCCTGAGCCTAAGCGAGTTACAAAAATGGTTATTGCTTCTTGTCAAGGCTATTCCATATCTAGCTGGGATGTCGAAGCATCTAACAATGGTTCTACTTGGACAAACTTAGGTACATTTACAAAATCCACTTGGGCAAGTTTTGAACCATATGCTTTCACTTTTAAAAATGATTTAAAGTATACGCAGTATAGAATCAACATTAAAAGTCCATATGGTAGCAATTACGCTCTAGTCGGCGAATTATCTATGTACTCTCCACTAGAAGTACCAACGCCTGTTGTCCAACCAACAATCAAAATCACAGCGCCTGAAAAAGTAAATGCAGGTTCAACTTTTGATGTATATGTTTCTGCTGAAAATGTACAAAGTATTTATGCAGAAGCTTTAAGCTTCTTAGCAGATAATAACGCATTCCAAGTCCTAAACATTGAAGAAGTTTCTGATAAGCAAGATTCTTACTCTCAAATTGATTTACCTACCTCAGATAGCAATGGTGTTAGTATGATCCTTGCCAGTAAAGGTGAAGAGACTGGCCTCAACACGTCTGATACTTTAAAAGAAGAACAACTTCTTAAAATTACGCTCAAAGCTTTAAACGTCCCTTCTGGTACAGTAAAAATTAAAGATGCTTTGATTGCAAATGACAAAGGTATAGAAATTGTTCCTGTCATGGACGAAAAAACAATTCAAATCCTCCAAGTCGATGCCGATGTAAATGAAGATGGCAGATACTCTTTAGGAGACTTAGCCATGGCAGCTTTTAACAAGCAAAAGGATAAACTAAACTGGTCAACTGCTAAAGCTGACGTTGATAAGTCAGATTCAGTTGATGAAACTGACCTTAAGTTAATTGTCGAAAAGATTTTACAAAATATTTAGTATGTTTAATTGACCATTAAAAAGCCGCCTTGATATTCAATTTATCAAGGCGGCTTTTTGTTTATTAATAATATTGTCTATCCAACTTCATATTAAAGATTTAACGCATAATTACCATTCTTAAGCATTTCATCCACAATAATTGTCAAATCTAAGTCATCAATCATGCCACTCATATCTTGGTCGGCATCGTGTTTAGTCAAATCAGTTTCTGTTGCAGCCATTTGGTAGTAAAAGCCGTCTAATGCTAAGTCAACAAGGGTATATTCACCGGTTCTATTAACGTCTTTCGGCGCTTCAACAATTACTGTGTCTTCTAAGCAGTTTACTTCTTCAAGGTCGTATTCATCTGTCGTATCTGCAATTCTGCCTTTTAAAGCGTCTACTTTGCCCGTACCAACTGCAATGGCTTTGAATTTGAGCTTTACTACAGCTTTTTCACCTGTAATGCCCATATTTTTACCTTTGCTGACAATGATAAATCTCAAAGTATTGTCATCGCCTTTTGTTGCATTGCAAACTTTGTAGCCTTCGATCTCTTCATAACCAAGGTATTCGAATTTAGTCACGTCGTAATTGACTTTGAAGTCCTCAGCGTAAATGCCAGTGACGTTTTTAAAGATAGCGTCCGCTGTAAATGTGTCACCTACTCTGACGCGTTCTTTTGATGCGAGAATGTCTAAGGTAGGGTTTGCAACAGGTGTTACAGAAGTATCATTCCAAGAGTAGTCGCCGTAGTATACACCTTGGCTAGGGGTATCTGTTTTAACGGTGTAGTCTGAATTCAACACTTGAACTTTTGACAAAGTGGAATTGGTATTAAAATAATCTGTTACTTTCGTGCTAATATTTGGTGTAAAACCACCATAACTATTTATTATCGTTACTTTATTCAAAACTGCGGGTACATCTGAACGCAATATAGGGCTGGTATTTGAATAGTCATTACAATTTTCAAAAGTTATATCCAAGTTGCCAAAGAATCCAGATCCTACAGTACACTTTAAATCAAAAAGAACGTTGTAAAAGTTTGCCTTTGAGCCGCTGCCACTTTGAATCATAGCTGTGTCATAAACTTTAGCGCCTGTAGTAAATACCAATTTATACATGTTGATTTTTTCAACACTGTACATTATCGTTGCATAATTGTATGGACCTGGATCATGCTGTAGCTTATCCATCTTCAAAACAGTACTTCTACCTTCACCAATTATCGTCATCGGCTTAAGCTTAACGCCATCTACCGAACACACATAATTACCCGCTCTCAAGTAAATTGCACTATTACTAGTTGCTGGTATAGCTTCATAAGCTTTGTTAAACGTCTTAAATGGTTTATCAACGCTTCCATCTCCAGAAGCATCATCGCCTTTAGCCTCATCGACATAAACCAAAGTATCGTATGTAAGTACCTTACCATTTACTGTTACTGAATTTGTTCCTGCTGCGAACACCAAGTTGTTAAAACCTGCCCCCACAGTGACTGCCATGAGCAGCATGAGCACGATGCCAATTAATTTTCTGTTCATTTTCATTTACACACTCCTTTTTCGTTAATAATAGCGGTTATAACTGTGCACTATATTATATAATGACACACTTGTATATAATATTTTCATTTGCCTGATAAGTCAATAATTAATATATAAAGTATTTTATTCGATATTCATTTATACTTTTCCGCAAACAAAAAGAGCGGTCAAAATCCTCACCGCTCCCACGTCCCCAACACCTTCATCCAAATTGTCTGTTCCTTCAATTGAGCCAAGGCCTCTCTAACCGCCGCACCTCCCAACTCCCCCTCAAAGTCCATGTAAAACTGATACTCAAAAGGCCTCTCACCAATAGGTCTTGACTCAATTTTAAGCAAATTCAGCTGGCAGTCCTCAAATATTTTCAGCACCTGACACAGCTTGCCACAGAGGTTTGGAATTTGAAACGTCATGCCAATGCCTTTTGACCCGCCAGTATCACCATTTTTGTATGTACCGTCAACCGTCCCATCATCGGCTTTAAAAATAATAAAACGGGTTTGGTTCAGCCCATAGTCGTTGATAGGCCCGTCCAATATTTCGAGGCCATAGAGCAGTGCCGCTTCCAAATTTCCAATTGCTGCCGTTTCCGAATGCTTTGCCGCCAGTGACGCCCCCTGACTGGAACTTGAAACTGCCTCTGCCAAGTAGCCACCCGCCGCCAAATACCGCTGACACTGACTCAGCGCCTGCGGGTGAGAATAGACCTTCTGAACCTGAGCCCGCCCCGTCCCCTTTTGCGCCAATAAGTAATGTTCAATTGGACAGCGAATTTCCCCCACAATCCTGAGCGGATGCTGACCTAGTAAGTCATAAACCGCGTGAATAGAACCCGTAGAAGAATTCTCAATTGGCAGTACCCCATAAACACATGCGCCTGAGAGCACCGCCTCTGCCACCGCCTCAAAACTCTGAGCAGATTGTCCCTCCGTCTCCGTCTTAAAGTAGCGCTTCATGGCTTCATGGGTATAAGACCCGGGTTGACCAAAGTATGCAACGGTTGGCAAGTCCGCTTCCATTGCTAAACAAGCCTTTTGCTGCTCTCGACTCACCTCTAAAATTTCCTTGAAAATAGGCGCTATGCGCTGCCAGTTTTCCTTTTGGGTGCTCTTTTGCTCCAATCGCTTGAGCAGAGCCGCCTCCCGAGACGTGTCCTTCACCGCCAATTGTTTTTCCTTCTTATATAAACCCACCTGCTCCACCTGCGCCAGCCGCGCTTCAAGTAAACTCAGCAGTTGCTCATCTATAGCGTCTATTGCCGCCCTGCATGCCTCCAGCATGTGCTCACCCCTTTTCGTTTGCAACGAGTAAATCCATTAAAACCATTGCCGTTACCGCTTCGACTGCCCAAATACCCCGAATCCCTATACAGGGGTCGTGGCGCCCACCAATTTCTATGGTCACCGTTTCCAGTGCCTTATTCAACGTCCGCTGAGGTATGCCAATAGAAGCCGTTGGTTTGAAAACCGTTTCAAAAATCAAAGGTGTCCCGATGGTAATCCCCCCCAGTACGCCCCCGTTATGCTGACTCCGCGTTGACACTGCACCTTCTGCATTCGTAAACGCATCATTTGCCTCACTGCCATACATGCCACCAAGGGCAAACCCACTGCCAAAAGCCAGTCCCTTTAGACCTGGTATACCGAAAAGCCCCAGCCCGAGTTGACCTTCTAAACTTTCAAAGTCAGGGCCACCTAAACCTGCTGGCAGACCCGTCACCTGAGTTTCTACCACCGCCCCGACCGAATCTTTTTCTTTTTCCAGTTTCGCCAAAAGCACTTCCAGCGCGGGGTCACCTTTTTGACAATTGGTAAACGGTCCTATCTGTTTAAAGCGAGAACTGATTTGAATGCCTCTGGCGTTTAAGTACTGCTGACACAAAGCTCCCGCAAATACCATCGGCGCCGTCAGCCGTCCTGAAAACTGACCGCCGCCCCGACCATCCCACGCCTCTCCGTACTTGACGAAGGCGCTGTAGTCCACATGAGAAGGTCGAAACACTTCAGCCAGTGCGCCGTAGTCTGAACTCCGCTGACCGGTGTTGGCAATAAGCCCGCAGATAGGTGCGCCCGTCGTTATACCGTCTTTAAGACCGCTTACAATCTGAACTGCGTCTGTTTCCTGTCTTGGCGTTACACCCGTCTGACCTCCGGGTCGTCTTTTTGCCATCGCCTCGGCTAAGTGCTCACGGTCAACCGCCATGCCAGACGGAAAGCCGCTAATAACCATGCCAATGGCCTCCCCGTGAGACTCTCCAAACAAACTGAAACTTAAATGCTGTCCCTTATAAAGTCCCATGACACTGCCCTCCTAGTGAAGCGAAGTCTTCGAAAAATTTTGGGTAAGACTTGCCTACCGCCGCCGCGCCTCGAATGTTCACGGCCTGTTGACACTTCACGGAAGCCGCCGCTGCCGCCATGACAATTCGATGGTCGTTGAAACTGTCTACAGTGCCGCCGCGAAGTGTCTCTTGGCCCCATATCCGCATGCCATCTTCTGTCTCTTCGACCTGTCCGCCAAGGCTTTTAAGTAGGGCAACGGTGCTCTTGATTCGGTCTGACTCCTTGATTCTCAGCCGCTGACCATTTATGATAAGGCTTTCACCTTGACTAATACTGGCGAGTACTGCCAGCGCCGGCATCAGGTCTGGGCACTGGCTCGCGTCTATCACTGTACCGTTTGTTTTAGAAGGTGTCACCATCAGGCTGTCACCCTCGAAATTAAGTTGTCCACCCATGCGCTGAACCACTTCTAATAGTCGTTTGTCCGCTTGACTTGAGTCTGGTCTGAGGCCCCTACAGTTTAGCGGCGACTGACCTAACAGCCCTGCCACGACCCAGAAAGCCGCTTGAGAGTAGTCCCCTTCAACTGTGTGGGTTGTCGCTTTATAACGCTGTCTACCTTTAATATTGTAGTGCTGAGGGTTCTCTGTTTCTACAACAATCCCATGAGCCTGTAGTACTTCTAATGTCAATGTTACATAATCCTTAGACTCCAGTTCCCCCACCACTTCGATGACCGAATCCCCTTCTAGTAGCGGCAGTGCCATTAACAGCCCCGTCAGGTACTGGGAGCTCTCATTGCCCTTTAGTCTATAATGCCCTGCCTTAAGCTGTGCCGACGTGGCTAAGGGCAATTTCCCGCCATACTCATAAGCGAGTCCTAGACGGTCAAAATTGTTCAGGTACTCGGTCAGCGGCCTTTCCGGCAGTCTGCCTTTTCCCTCAAATACCTTGTGACCCTCCCAAAGCATGGCAATGGGAATCATGAATCTCAGTGTAGAACCCGACTCCCCACATGGAAAGGTCAAACACCGCTCAGCTGTCTTTTGCTGATCTGCTTTTCCTACAGAATCAGCTACCCCTGACCACGAAGCCCCTTTAATCTGTAACACGTCACCCACTGCCGTCACTTCCGCGCCCAAAGCTTCAATAGCCTTTAACGTCGCTTCAATGTCTGCCGAGGGTTGAAGTCTTTGAATATTGCTTACCCCCTCCGCGAGGGCTGCGCCTATGAGGCTTCGGTGGCT
>JBGSUZ010000656.1:0-5941 GCA_041753235.1 Acidaminobacteraceae bacterium | reverse complement strand
GACGTTTTTAATGATAGAACTAACGGTGTTAAATTGTCTTGCGTACAGTTTATAACTGCGGGTTTATTGTCAGCCATAGCTGCTTTTATATTTGAAACGCCTAAATTAGCTGCAATACTTGCTTGTGCAGGTCCTATTATTTATACTGCAGTCATGGTAGTTGGTGTCGCATATACTTTGCAAATTATTGGTCAAAAATCAACGCCACCAACTGTGGCAGCCATTATACTAAGTCTAGAATCTGTTTTTGCAGCAATTAGCGGTTCTATATTTTTAGGTGAAACGATGAATGGCAGAGAATTGATGGGGTGCGTACTGGTATTTGTAGCAGTCTTGATGACTCAGGTCAAACCAGGGGCACTTAGAGAAAAAGTTGAATAATAGAAATACCAAAATAGGTTGCTTCGGAGGTGTTTTAGAATCAACCTATTTTTATTTTAATGCAGAAAATTGATTAGAAGCACCGTAATGTGATATCATATAAAAGTACAGTTTTTTTTGATTATCGTATAATGTATAAGGAGTGGTTAAAATTGAGTCCCAGTGACAGTTGGCAGTTAATTCTTTTTGTAGTGTTACTTTCTTTATCAGCATTTTTTTCAGCATCAGAAACCGCACTCATGTCTCTCAACAAAATTCGTATTCGACATTTAGTTGATGAAGAGGTAAAAGGTGCAGAGCGCATTCAAAAACTTATAGGCAACCCAAGTAAGCTCTTAGGAGCAATTCTGATTGGAAACAACGTTGTAAATATAGGGGCATCGGCACTGCTGACCGCCATGGCTATATCTTCCTTTGGAGAAGCCGGCGTAGGTATTGCTACTGCGGTTATGACCGTAATTGTCCTCATATTTGGAGAAATCACTCCAAAGTCTCTGGCTGCTCAAAATTCAGAGCGCGTTTCGTTTGCAGTTTCTAAACCTATTGCGGCCATTACGGTGCTACTTTCACCTTTAATTTATGTGATGACGATAATTACCAATGGGCTCATTCAGCTACTTGGTGGAGATCCAAGTGGTAAGCAAGCAATCATAACAGAAGACGAGCTTAAAACCATCGTTAATGTTAGTCATGAAGAAGGCGTATTAGAAGTTGAAGAACGCAAAATGATTCATAACGTGTTTGAATTTGGAGACACAATGGCAAAGGATGTCATGACTCAGCGTACGAGTATGATTTCCATTAATGTGGATAGCAGCTATGAAGAGCTAACGAATATGTTCAAGCAAGAACAGTTTTCTAGAATACCCGTGTATGAGGAAAGTTTTGACCACATCATCGGTATTATTACTATAAAGGATTATGTATTTAATATAGAAGACACAGAAAAGTTTGACCTTCGAGAGCACATTCGAAAGCCTTACTTTACTTATGAATATAAGTATACCTCAGAACTACTGAGTGAAATGAGAGCTGCTCGTGCTCAAATAGCAGTCGTACTAGACGAATACGGTGGTACGGCAGGCATTGTAACTGTTGAAGATTTGATTGAAGAAATTGTCGGTGAAATTGTAGACGAATACGACGAGATTGAAAGAGAAATTGAAATTGTTAGGGAAGATGAATACGTTTTAGATGGCACTACAAAAATTGAAGAAGTTAATTACATGATCGGCAAACATTTTGAATCAGAACACTTTGATACAATAGGTGGTTATATGATTGAATTGGCTGGTAAATTCCCTCAAGATGGCGATATTATTGAATATGAGGATATTAAATTTATAGTTGAACAAGTAGATAAAAACCGAATAGAGCGGATTCGAATTATTACGAATCTTATGTAGTTTTAATAATTTTAATAATTTATAGGTATTATACGCTCCACAATCAGGAAAAACTGACTTGTGGAGCGTTTTTTTTTTAGAGAAAACTGAATATGAAGCGTTATAAAAACATGAAATTGGCTATAATAACCACTAAGAGTGTATTTTTTTAAGTGGAGGTATGAATATGAAACAGTCTAAACAACATTCTCATATGTTCATTCAAATAAGGAAGCAGACAAATTTATTGTTAGTTATTATTTTAAGTCTACTGGTTCTTTTTTTCACACTCTCATTAATCAATGGCAACTATCAAAGCGATTCCATCAATACCATTAATATCATAGGCAGGCAGAGAATGCTTACACAGATGATTGCTAAGGATGCAATGCGCATCTCTGCGCTTAATCGAGATAAAATTTCCCCAGACCGGGTTGAATCCTTAAAAACGATTGATGCTAAAATTGATAGCATAAAACAAGAGCTTTATACGTCTTTAAATGAATATGAAATGATTAATACACAATTAGTAGAGGGCTATGTTATTAGTAAGGGTAAAAAAGTAAACCTTTCAGCTCAAGATAAAAAAAGAATAGAACCTGCACTTGAAGAAATTGGACATATTTGGTATAAATATAAAGCTAGTGCTGAATTAATCATAAACAATAATGAATATAATCCAGCATCTCGGGACGCGCTTGAGTTTATCGATAGCAACAATCAAAAATTGCTAAGCATAAATGAATTATTAATGAAGCAAATGGTTAATAGCCTCAATGAAATGTATTTTCAAAACCGTAATGTACTCTTTGGTATTATTTTATTCACGGCGGCAGTAGCGGTTTTAACCGTAAATAGGTTGTATGTTTATCTCTATAAACCACTGGATACAGTATTTATGGGATTTCACCAAATTGGACTTATGGACTACCAACCAAAGGAACAGCATTTGAGTAGAAGTTTGAGTGCTATTACAAAAGAAGCAGAATTAATGTTTGAGGGTGTATACGAGCTCATTAAGTTAATGGAGAATATTAATACAAGCACCTCCTTTAAAGAAAGTCTTAACTTTATTTATAAGACGTTTAGTCGTTATGTCCCTTATACACATGTTGGTATTGCACTTTTCAATGAAAGTGGAAAGGTAGTTTCTTCCTATGGTGTATCAGAGCCAATCCATGAAGGGTTAGCAGCGGAATTCATTGGCTACGTAGTCAATCTTGAAGCGACGAGTTTGGGAGAAATAGCTGAATCTGGTCAGCCTAGAGTAATCAATGATTATATGGCCTATTTTAAAAATAGAAAAATCAATCCATACAGTAAAATAATACTTAAACACGGTATACGCTCATCTATAACAATTCCATTAATGTCCAATCAGCATCATTTGGGCTTTATTTTCTTTTCTAGCAGTGAAGTGAATATTTACGAAGATAAGCATGTCAAGTTCTTAAAAACAGTGAGTAATGCGATTGCAATTTCTATAGAAAAAAATGTAGTCGTAGATGATCTTGTATATTCTAGTGTTTTGGCCTTGGCAAAATTAGCAGAGGCGAGGGACGAAGATACTGGCAATCATTTGCAACGTATGAAAGATTCATCTGTACTGCTAGCCAAGTTGATGATGAAGGATGAACGATTTAAAAAGCTAATTGATTCTCATTACATCACAGAAATTGATAAATTCAGTCCAATGCATGATATAGGAAAAGTCGGTGTTCCAGACTATATTTTATTAAAACCAGGAAAATTAACAGAGGAAGAATTTGAAATCATGAAATATCATACGACTTACGGCGCAGAGGTACTCAAACTAGCAGAGGACAATGTCGCAAAAAATGGACGAAGTATTTTTGGAGAGGGTGTTGCCATTGCCAGTGGACACCATGAAAAGTGGGATGGCAGCGGGTATCCTAATGGATTAAAAGGCGAAGACATTCCATTATCTGCTCGTATTGTAATGGTCGCAGATGTATTAGATGCATTGATGTCCAAACGTCCTTACAAGGAAGCTTTTTCATTTGATTATAGTCTTGAACTGATACGAAAAGGCAAGGGAACGCATTTTGATCCCAATATTATAGATATTTTTGAAGCTAATTTGGAATTGTTCAAGTCAGTCTATGAGACCTGTCCAGAAAATGAGAACAAAAAGATTGACACAGGTGCATAAGGGGTATAGTATAACTACAAAGATACGACACTCGTAATATTCGTTGGAGGAATTAATGGCGACTCATGAACCCTTTTACGATATGATTTTTGACAACCTTAGAAAATTTGCTTTTCCTGAAGAATGGCTGCTACTCGACAAGGCGCTTGCAAAACAAGATTTAATGTCATTATTGATGATTGACCGTCTTGGTGAATGCACCATGAGTCAGTTAGCAGAGCACATGAGCTTCCCTCTAAGCACAACAACAGGTATTGTAGACCGCCTTGTTAAAAAAGGCTATGTACATCGCTTTCGCAGTGAAACTGACAGACGTATGGTATTGATAGACCTGACCGAGCAAGGACAGGGTTTTGCTAAAGAAACTAAGCAAAAGTTAATGCAACTTATAGAGCGTTTGTTTGAAGTACTCAGCGATGAGGAGAAAGCTTTGATTTTTTCATTACTGGATAAGGTATCCAAGGTATTTAGAGAACTAGGACAAGACTCAGAAGACACAGAAAGTTCAAAACCTATGGTTCAAAAAATCACTATCGAATAAAAACCCTGAAAAGGGTTTCTATTATAGCAAATACTTCGAGTTTCGTAATATTCAACTAGCGAATAAAAAGTGGAGGGATAAAGATGAGAATTATACTGTATACAGGTAAAGGCGGCGTTGGTAAAACCAGTGTAGCAGCTGCAACGGCACTAAAATGTGCAAGAAATGGACAAAAGACCTTGGTTGTGAGTACAGATGCAGCCCATAGTTTAGGAGATTCTCTAGATTTGAAACTGTCACCAGAGCCAATTGAAATTGAAAATAACTTCTGGGCTCAAGAGATAGATGCTATACATGAAGTGGAACAGGGCTGGGGAAAAGTGCAGACGTATTTGACCGAACTTTTTACAGCGAAAGCGGTTAAAGACATAACTACAGAGGAGTTGACGGTCTTTCCGGGTATGGAAGATTTGCTAAGCCTGCTGAGAATTCTAAAGTACTATAAAGAGAATGCTTTTGATGTGATCATCATCGACTGCGCACCGACGGGTGAGACTTTGGCACTGCTTAGTTTCCCAGAAATGCTTCGCTGGTGGATGGACAAGCTCTTCCCAATGAAGCGAAAAGCGCTAAAGGTATTAAGACCTGTCGTAGAACCCTTGGTGGGTGTACCACTGCCTACGGACAGCGTCATGGGCGAAATTGAAAACATATACAACCAGCTCGACGAAATGCGTCAAATATTTTCAGACAGAGATATAACCAGTATTCGTATTGTCGTGAACCCTGAAAAAATGGTAATTAAAGAGGCACAGCGCAGCTTTACCTACTTGAATATTTATGACTTCAATGTGGATGCAATCATTGTAAACCGAGTCATACCAGATAATGTGACCGATGACTATTTTAAGGTCTGGAAGAGCATTCAGAAAAAATATAGAGAAACGATTCAGGACAGTTTTGCACCACTGCCTATTTACGATGCACCACTGTTTGAAAATGAGATTGTAGGCTTAGAAATGCTAGAACGAATGGGTACAGCTGTATTTGACAGTTTAGACCCTTCTGAGATTTTCTATAATCAAAGAACCCAAAACATTACCAAGTTAGACGATGAATACATGCTCTCTATTTACATGCCATTCACGGATAAAAAAGACCTCAGTTTAAACCAAAAAGGCGATGAGTTGATTATACGCACTACAAGTTTAAAACGTCATATTACCCTGCCGAAAACCTTGCAAAGTCTTGCTATAATGGGAGCTAAGTTTGAAGAGGATACTTTGAATATTAGGTTTGGAGGGATTCAAAATGAGTAAAGACTTGCTTAAAAAATTGATGAACTTAAAGTTAGAATTAGTGGATGTTATTATAAAAGAACTGCCAGAACCAGTTCAAGAGACCGCTGTCAGCATAGAAAGAGAATTCATGGAAGCATTGGGTGAGGTTGCTGCCGAGTATTTGGCGAAAAAGCCCGTAGCTGAGGGACAAAAAAATAGCAAAGAGGTCAATGAAATTCAT
>JBGSUZ010000655.1:0-10966 GCA_041753235.1 Acidaminobacteraceae bacterium | reverse complement strand
TTCAGACACGCCCTAGTAAACGAAAAAATAAATGAATTACACACAAAAGGAGTGTACACACATGAAAAAGGTATTATACATTAAAGCGAACATCAAACCAGAAGGCGAATCTACAGCATTTCAACTTTCAGACCATTTTGTAGAACAGTATAAACGCGAGAACCCACAGGACGAAATTGTGACGCTTGACCTTTACAATGCAGGCATTCAATTCCTTCAAGGTGAAGACCTTGCAGTAACATTTGGCCCTAAAACAGATGAAAGTAAAAACCATCCAATACTAAAGCACGCCTACCAATTTGCAGAGGCGGACAAATACATTTTCGCAGCACCAATGTGGAACTTAGGGCTTCCAGCCATTGTTAAGGCTTATGTAGACTATGTCAGCGTTCCGGGCATTTCGTTTGCTTATACGGAGCATGGCCCTAAAGGTCTTTTGGAGAACAAGAAAGCGGTACTCTTAACCTCAAGAGGGGGCAGCTATGGTGAAGGCCCAGCGGCTTCTTATGAAATGGGAGAGCGTTATTTAAAAACGATTCTTGGATTCTTTGGTGTTACAGATGTTCAAGCGGTAGCCGCAGAAAACATGAACGTACAAGGGTTAGACCAATCTGGCATTATGCAGTCGGCAAAAGCACAGGCTGAGGCAGTAGCAAAGCAGTTTTAGGTCAACGGGTAATCTATTATTAGCAAAACTAAAAAAGGGGCTGTCTCAACGAATGAGATAGCCCCTTTTAGTTTTGTGACGTTACTAGGATTATATAATTGCTTAGAACTTCATTAAACTGTCCAAAGACATACCCACTTGAAGTAATTTTTTATCTTCTGTAAGGATGGCTAAGAATTTAAAGAGGCGACCGTCCTCCACTCGTGAGAGAATAGGCGTTTCAACATGAGGCACTTGACCGTTTTTCAAAGGTAAATAACTTGGGTCAATTTGGAATAAGTTGAGCCCAATGGCACTGGTTTCATTACAATGGGTAATGACGCCCTGAGTATCGCCTACATAAATAACGTCAATGCCGAGACTTGCAGCCAGTTTGTTGAGGCTGTCTGTGGAAGGCGAGCTTGTTTTTAAAATAGTTTCAATGGCGTTTACATCTGAAAGTAACTTGCCTGCCATGGTTTTATTGGCAACGAATTGCATTAAATCATCAGCGTCTTGACTGAGAACGGCTGTCAACTGTTGCAGACCTTGCGTTTCTTTATTTTGTATAGCAAGCTGAGAGGTTGCCGTTTCCATTTGATTAGAAATGACTTGAGCAGACTCTGAAACAAGTACCATTTCTTCAGTGATGCGGGCGTTATTTTCATTAACTTGTAAAACACGCTGAACCATTTGATTGAGCTGTGCCAAATTTACGGTCATGGCCTCTTTGACACTTTCAAAATCAGATTGAGTATTTTGAATGCGTTCATAACTGGTTTCAATAGCGTCGTTATTTTCTAAAGCCTGATGGCTGGTTTGTTGCAGTTTTGTTTGTAACTGTCCAATCACTTCCCGAATTTGAGCAGAGACTGTATTGGTTTCTTGAGAGAGTTTAGAGACTTCGGTTGCAACAATGGCAAAGCCTCGACCGTGTTCTCCAGCACGGGCCGCTTCAATAGAGGCGTTTAAAGCGAGTAAGTTAGTCTGTTCTGAAATGCCGTTAATGGCATTATTGAGAGCCATAATTTGCTCTGAAAGTGCGGCGGTAGATTGGATTTGCTGAGTCATGTCTGTTAAAAGGGTTTTGATTGCCAAAACTTGTTCGGCAGATGTGTGCGTTGCATTTACCCCTTTAATGGTATGGTTAAGGGCAATGTCTGTCTTTTCGTGCGTATTTAAGGCTTCTAGCCTAAGTTCGTTTAATATGCGTGTGGTTTCAATGACGTGCTCGTTTAATTTAGCGACCCGCTTAAGTTGATGCTCACTATTATTGGCGGTTTCTTCAGCAGAAATCGAAATTTGTGTCATTGAATTGGTGATTTCAGCTGAGATTTCATTAAGACTGCGGGTAGCCGTTGCCATTTTCTTCGAGAGTTGAATTTGATCTTTAAAGGAAGCTTTAAGATTATTGACCATTAGGTTTAAGGATACAAAAAAATTGCTAAAGAAATTGTCATTAAAATTAAAATGTGCATTCAACAGATTATTATTGTTGATGTCGTCAATGGTTTGATTAGCCTTGTTAAGCTTTGCTGTGAATAGCCATGCCAAAGTACCACTAAGGACAACAGCGTTTACAATAACAATTGCAAAGCTTAGAAAGGGGTTATACCATAACAATTCAGCGACAAAGCCTAAGGCACTGCAAAATACAATGGCGGACAAAATTCCAATAAAGATTTTTTTCATAGAATTGGTCATGTGAGCCTCCTAAGTGATTAGATTTAATAAGGGTCCTCTATATAATATACACACAAATCTGAAAAATGTAACATTAAACAATTCTATCAATATTCAGCAGAATCATCTTCACAGGTATTTCGAATAATGGACAATTTGTGCTATGATTAAATGTGGACTAAGTCACAGAATTTAGTCTATAAAATATAGAATAACTATTGGAGTGTTTAAAGTGATACAGTTTATTACAGACAGTACAGCCTATTTGCCAGAAAATCTAGTGGCAAATTATCCGATTCAAGTGGTTTCTCTCAGCGTCTTGGTTGATGGAGAGTCCTTTAAGGAAACAGAAATTACAAATGAAGCATTTTATCAAAAAATGAAACAAGCACAGGATTTTCCGAAATCTGCTCAACCCGGATTAGCAGATTTATTTACAGCGTTTAAAACAGCTGTAGATGCTGGAAATGCCGTTGTTGGGTTTTTCTTGTCCTCAGATATGAGCGGGACGTACCAAACCGCCTGCATGATTCGAGAAGAACTACTAGAAACCTATCCAGAGGCGCAAATTGCCGTCATTGACTCCCATACCAATTGTATGCAAATGGGTTATGGCGTACTTCACGGGGCTGAAATGGCCGCAGTGGGTAATAGTTTTGAAGAAGTAGTGAGCGCGATGAACACTCATGTAGACCGAAGTCGCTTTATTTTTTTGCCAGATACCCTTGAATACTTGAAAATGGGTGGTCGAATTGGCGGTGCTGCCGCAATGTTTGGCTCTCTGCTTCAAATATTACCTATTCTCACGGTCAAAGAAGGCAAAACAGAGGTGCTCCAAAAGGTAAGAACGAAAAAGAAAGCCGTTGACACAATGGTTCAATTTGTTCTAGATGAAATCAAATCATTTGGCCTTGGACATGTAGCGGTTCATCATATAGAGTCACTTACCGAAGGAATGGCTTTAGCTGCAAGGCTCGAAGCACTCCTAGACATTGTCGTGCCAGTCGTGGCAATAGGGCCGGTTATAGGTACACATGTAGGACCTGGTGCGATAGGTATCGCTTATGATTTACAACGGTCGCATAATGCATAAGTCATTATTAGTTGAGGGGTGGTCACTCTGTGTCGAAGACCTGTTAAAAAACGAGCAGATTCAGTCGATGTCTAAGTATATTCACCACAGCAATGTGACCTGCCTAGATCACAGCATGCACGTATCCTTTAAAGCCTATGTAGTTTGTCGCAGACTGGGTCTTGATTATCGTTCTGCTGCTAGAGGGGCGTTACTACACGACTTTTTTCTCTATGATTGGCATGTTCATCAACCTGGGAGAGGTCTTCATGGCTTTGTGCACCCCAAAATTGCACTTGAGAATGCACAGGCCATTACCAAGCTGAATGCAATTGAAGAGGATATTATTATTAAGCACATGTGGCCGTTGACGCTCAGTTTGCCAAAACACCGTGAAGCGATGGTGGTCATATGGGTGGACAAATACTGTACTATTTTGGAAATGCTCAGAAAATCACGTCCTTAAGCCTTGTTAGGACTCTTATAAAAAGGGTATAAAACAGGATGTTTATGGAGTTTAGTACTTAAATTTCTTTAGTGCTAAAGCGTGAAGGAGGGAGCCACTTTGCAAAAGGATTATGTGTTTGAAGAAAAGACGATTTTAGATACATTGGTTGCTTCGATTCGGTATAACGGTTGTTATGATGAAATGGGACCTTACATATCTGAATTGTTTCGGGTCATTAAGGGTAACGCTATTGGCCCAGTCACAACACTCTATTATGATAACTGCTTCAAGGAAGAAGCAGCAGACATAGAGATTTGCGTTGCTGTTAAGAAACCAATGACTGGCAAAGATGTAGCTGCTCTTAATTTGGAGGGTGGTAAATTTATCACCACAGTGCATGTAGGCCCCTATGAGACATTATGTGAAGCTTATGAGGCTATGGGCAACTATATTAAAGAAAAAGGCTTAGCCGTAGAACTACCAAGCCGTGAGGTGTACGTGAAGGGCCCGGGGGTGTTTCTTAAGGGCAACCCTCAAAAATATGAAACTGAAATTATGTATAGGATAAAAGATTAGGCGCGCTAAGCGCCTTTTTCATGCATGAATCTTTAAAAAATTATAGCAGCATCGATTTAGACATTGGATAAATCGATGCCATATTTTTTGAGTGTGATGTCTTTATAAGTTTTCGCCAGTTCTGGCTGTTTAGAAATTTCAAAAAGATGGATACATTTTTTGAAGGAATCCATGTGGTTTCCTGTTTGGAGGTGTAGTTCTGCCACTGCTTTACGTGCGTAGAGATGTTGGAGCATGTAAAAAGTGTTGTGCGCCACACCAAAATCAATTCCCTTGTCCGCATACTCAAGGGCTTTTTCATGCTCATCCAGCAAGTGGTAGCTATAAGCCAAGTTAGTATAGGCCTTTAAAATCAGCAAATAAGTTTGAGGGTTTAGTGACAGATTGGCACAGAGGTAGTCAATGACAAAATTCAGCAGTACAATACTGCGCTCGTAATTTTCAGCCTCCATCTGAGTTGAACCTAACATGAAAATCAAACGAATTTCTATGTCGTTATACTGGGCATCTTGGAGAAAAATGGGGTTAAATTCGCCTGTATGCGGAAAAATCTGAGTTTCAATCATAGACTGAATCAGTGAAAAACGATTTTCATTCTCTGAATAAAGCATACGGCAGCACTGAATAAAGCATTGCAACTGAGTAAGCTCCAAATGATTAAGCAGGTATTTTTCCATGCTCTCGGTCTGGTGGGCTTCGTCAAATGCGGTGCAAAGTGCATCCATTTCTGCAATATTATAACTAACCAAAAGCCTGTCCATGTGCAAATAATAGTCATAAACGCGATTATCTGTTCTTTTTGACTTTAATATTTCTAATAAATCCGACTTGTATAAATTGGAGAGTATCTCAAGCGTTTCATATTTAGGGATGTTTGTACCATTTTCAAGCTTTCTAAGGGTATCCTCATGGACTCCAGTCTGTTGGCGGACTTCAGCTTGGGTAAAGCGGCAGTTTAGTCGAATTTGGCGAAGTGCCTTACCAAATTCGTTCATGTTATAGGTGGCAAACATTGGAATACCTCCGTTTCACCCCGATTTCAATCGGGTTGAGTATAGTGGGGTCTTTAAATACAATTATATCAACAAACAAGGCCAAGTACCATTTCTGGGAGGTAATTATGAAGCAAATTAGCAGAAAAATTCTATTTGTTTTAGGTTTGTCTTTGTTATTCAGCAGTTTTAGTCTAGATGCATTTGCAGCAGACAAAGATTATCCTGTAATTTATTCAGTTGTACAGCCACAACCTGTGCCCGTAAAACCACAACCTCCAGTCTTAGCAGAATAATAAAACGGCCTCAAAAAATCATTAATAAGAGCATTCGCCTACTGTGAGTTAGACAAGTACATTTTCGCCAAATCTGTACCCCATTGGTAACGAATGTCTCTATTATAAGCGGTCAAATAAAAATGCCATCTGTAAGTCTTCGACAACTTACCGATGGTATTTTTATTTGCAATTTAACCAGTCACTGAGGGAGATATGACAATAGTCATATCATGGACTTAAAAAGTCATGACCCTAGTGACGGGTGGTTTTGCTGACTTTGAATTATAGTTAAGACACCAACTATAATTCAAAGGAGCGGTCATATTATGAAAATTCAATTCAACCTGAAATCACTTTTATCCAACGATCTATTCAAAGGCATGGTTATACCAGCATTATTCTACTGGGGTGCAAGTAAGTTTTTTGATGGGTTTGTCATTTGTCTTGTAACGCTCATTTATTCAATTGGCATTGTACTTCTTGGGGCGTTGAAGGAAAAGAAGTTCAATTTATTTGGTGTTATGACGTTGTTATTGTCAGGTATTTCACTCTTAGGTATGTTTTATTTCAAGACAGAACGCTTTGTACAGTATAACGGTATTTTGACCAATTTGCTTATGTCCATTGTTTTTCTAGCAAGTCTCTTAGGCAAAAGAAGTTTCTTACAACTAATAGTTGAAAATAGCCCAAACCAGTTTGGTCCCAATTTTAGAAAAACAGAACTTTATAGACGCATTTGGAGAAATGAAACTATTGTGTGGAGTGCTTATTATTTATTAATGGCAGGCTTTAAAACTGGCTTAATGCTCAGCGTCAGTACGGCTACTTATTTTAGCGTAAATTACATGGTTTCACAAGGTTCATTCTATGCACTACTGGCTTTCTCTTACTATTATCCGACGGTTAAAATTAATAAAGAAACGACTAAGGAGACAGCGAACGTGTTATAATCATAAGACATCTAAAAAAAATTGTACACTTCTTTATTTCATTAGGGAGGCTTATTTGTGAAAGTTATAGCGTTCGTCAAGCAGAAAACTGCAAAAGGCAAAAATGCAGCTTGGAGAAGTAATGTGGATAGGCTGAGCAGCATGTTGGTTATTGGAACTTATGCTTTTTCAGCTTATTGGCTGTATGGTTTAGCGCCAAGCATAACGAGTTCGTTTATAATACTCATGGTTATTTTTACAATATCTTCAGCGCTACGGTTAAGTGAGTGTCTTAATTATAACAGTGACTTCACTTACTATTTGCACTTGTTTGCAGATATTCTTTTGGTAATTGGTCTATGCTTAATAACAAAAACCTATGCATTTATCCCCATATTATTCGCACTGACTGCTTTAGGGTGCAGTGGAACGTCTATTCGTTACGTTATTTTGACAGCTGGCCTGTCTATTACGGGTATTTTGTTGATAGATATGTGGATAAGTGGTCTTACAGACATATTTGCGGCATTTGGAGATTCCATTGGAACTTTATTTAATTTACTCATTATCATCGGCTATGCGCGCATTATTAATGAGCTGTTTATTCAAAGGTCTCAGCTTCAAAAACAAAAAAGTCAATTGAGTGAAAAACACGAGGAATTAGAGTTAGCATATGACGCCCTTTACATGAGCATGCAGGAACGGGAAGCCTTAGCCATACAAGAGGAACGCAACCGCATGAGTGGAGAACTTCACGATCATATGGGCCACGCCATGGCCTCAAGTTTAATACAACTTCAGTATATTCAAAAGGTCATGACTAAAAACCCCGACAAGGCACAGGAGAAACTGACCCAAATTTATGGACATCTAAACCAGTCCTATGAAGAAATAAGGCGTTTTGTACGGGAGAGTCAAGCTGTACATGTTCCTCAGCATAGCCTTGGGCAGTTGGCTAAAAGAATAGAAGAACTACAGCAGTTTATGCAACTCAAATTAACCGTAGAACTAAGCGACACGGCAGCAACCGTTAACATGAGGGCTGACCAAGAGACTCACCTACTCAGAATGGTGCAGGAAACTATGACCAATAGTCTTAAGCACGGTAAAGCACAGCACCTTCTGGTAAGCATAGAGACAGAAGGTCGTTTAGGAGAACAGAACATAAAAATAACATTAGCCGATGATGGGGCTGGCTGCATCGACTTAGAGCCTGGATTTGGTCTGAGTAGTCTTAAGAACCGTGCCGTGCAACTAGGGGGTCAATTAGACTTTGAAAGTATGCCAGCGCAAGGGTTTAAGACAACAATTCAACTGCCATTAACCAGTCAAGAACAGGAGTTAGCCGTATGAAAAGTGAACATAGAATAGTAATTGTAGACGATCAGCAACTCTTTCTTGAAGGGTTAAAAAATATTATTGAGCTAGAAGACGACTTAAAGGTTGCAGGCACGGCTAAGGACGGCAGAGAAGGCTATGAATTGATTAAAGTACTGCAACCAGACCTAGTGTTATGTGACATTCGCATGCCAGAAATGAATGGCATAGAACTGCTGAGAGCGGTTAAAAGCGAATGGCCTAACATGCGCATGTTGCTGCTCACAACCTTTGAAGAAGATGAATATTTAATACAGGCCCTCAGCCTAGGGGCCTGTGGTTTTATGATCAAAAATGTGAGTGCAGACGACTTGGTAGCGAACATACATAGAGCATTGTCAGGGCAGTGGGTCATGCCAGTAAATTTAACGGGCAAATTAGCCCAGTATTTACAAGGTGGTATTAAGCCTACGCAAAAACCAGAGGAAAAAAGACAGACGATTAAAAATCAGTATCAGCTCACAGACCGAGAACTGGACATTTGTGCGCTACTAGAAGAGGGCATGGACAATGAAGCGATTGCTAAAGCGCTCTTTATTAGTGTAGGGACAGTTAAGAATTATTTGACCTCAATTTATGATAAGATAGACGTGCCGCATAGAACAGCGGCAGTTTTAGCGCTTAAGGCGTTATAGATCAAAATATGGGGGGTAACCATGTCATATAGCATCAAAACGTTTCGATACGGATTACTGATGTGCCTACTGGCAGTGGTTTTAGCGAGCGGTTCGTTTGCAGAGACAAGGGAATGGAACACCACAGACGTTGTTCAACTAGAGTATAAGCAATTTATATCTTTAGAGAATCTTGTTCAACAGGTGGCATCTAGTTCGGCAGTGAATCTGAATGGCCTAACTCAAGAAAATGAAGACACTTGGCGTTTTGAGAGCGGACTTTTAACCAATTGGCATATACCAATCGTCAAATGGAATGGGGTATACGGCATTTGGACGGACTCAAAAGACCTAGAACTACTCGGGATGCTTATATATACAGAAGAAGGTAAGTTTCATTGCATGACGGTGGGCAGACGCCCGTCTAAAGATATGCAGACTACTTTTGTAGCAGTCCAAAGTCAGACAACACTTGGCAGTTTGCCGTTTGACTACCGTTTGATTTTAGTCAATAAGGATAGTGAAATTGATCTAAGTTATAAAACAGCATTCGTGACCAATCAACAAGTGGGAATCTTAGGTCAGCCAGATATTAAAATCAGCAACCTGATTGGCACGGATTTAAAGGCGTTGTTTGATGAAGCTAAACGTGCTAAAGGTTACGGTTTATACTGCACTAGCGGTTTACGCACCGTTGAGAGACAGCGCAGCATCCTTAACCGAGAAGTGAATAAACTCACTAGCCTCGGGGTTAAAAACCCAACAGATGTGGCACGCAGAACCATTAACTTGCCAGGACAGAGCGAACATCATACGGGCTTAGCAGTAGACATTGTTTCTACTAAAGCTTTGACCCTAAGGGCTTTTAAGACCTCACAGGAGGCCGTGTGGTTAGCACAAAATGCGCCGACTTATGGTTTCATACTCCGTTACCCGCCGAATAAAAGACCTATCACAGGAATCGATCATGAACAGTGGCACTTTAGATATGTGGGTAAAGAATTTGCCAAACTGCTCACGAATGAAAGTTTGACCCTTGAAGAATGGATAGAACAGGGTAAAAAAGGACGTATTTATACGGACTCACAGGGCAAGAAGCATCTGTTTTTTGTGGTAAATGTTCAGGATCAGCAAAACGAACAACTACCAGAAGAAATGATTAATAAGGTTACCTGCTATTACGTCAACACCCAGTGGATGGGCATTGACGTACAGTTCTAAAAGCAGCGAACATCTCCGACCATTTGCCAGTCGCTGTCGGTTACGAAAATAGCACCGTAGTCCCCAATCGCATGCACTTGGGGGCAATGATTTGCCAGTGCATCTTTAAGCGCAATTTGTTGGTCAGGATTGGACAGGTCGAAATGCACCTCAATAAAATCCGGCGTGTCAATTATATTTAGGCCTTTGAAATAGAGAAGCTTAGGGTAATCGGCATCTGGCGAAACATAGAAGTTTGGCATTAGCATTAGCGCACCAGCACTGACGCCTATTTTAAGACCCGGGTGCTTAGCAATAACTTCGGTTAGACCAAGGGCTTCAATGCGTGTAACCGCCTTTTCAGGCAAGCCGCCAGTGAAAAATAGAATATCTGCTTCCTCACACGTCTGACGCATCTGCTCAGGCGTGTTTTTAAAATAATTCAGAAACGTAACTTGCGAAGGCAAATCTATGCCGTAACGTTCAAATGGTCCAGCGCTTTCTAAAAAATATTTGCTTTCAGGCCCATTGTAGCAGGCATCCCAATCTGCTTCATCAGAAACCCAGTCTTCGTGGAAAGAAAATGGCAATACTGCTACCTTATGCTCTGGCTGGATTAGCGGGCTTAAGTATGGGAAGATCCAGTCTTCGTGGTGACTATTGGTGCTCATTAAAACGTACATGACAGTTCCTCCTTAAAATAATTTGTATGGTATAAAATTATGGATTATTATATGCTATAATTAACAGGAAATAAATGTTTTTCTTGAAAATTTTGAATAATAAACAGGAGGTTCTATGACACAATCTATTTCGATTACGCAAGTAGCTTATGAAGCTGTCGCTTTGGAAGTCCAAAACTATTTTGAAGCCCAGCTGTCTCCGTTTGATTCATACTATGAAACCCATATACTCAAGTCCGAGTTTTTTCAGCTTTGTATAAAAGGACAGCCAGCAGCACTGGTTGGCGTTCACGAAAAGCAGCTCATGACACTCTTTATGGTCAGACCTGCATTTAGACGCCACAGTCAACAACTCTTTCAAGAGGCTAAGCGGCTTCGTGAGGTGTATCAGGCTTACCTTGTCACCTCAGACGAACTGTACATGTCTCATGCACTTGAAGTGGCAAAGGCTGTCCACATGCAGGCTTA
>JBGSUZ010000654.1:0-1802 GCA_041753235.1 Acidaminobacteraceae bacterium | reverse complement strand
AGAGTCACAATGCCTTTTTCAAATTTCTCTTTGCTACAATCACAGATAAAATCAATATCAACTTCCGATGTAATCTCTACACCAAAACCCTTCATGACCTTTTCAGCCATTTGAATAGCTGTCAACCCTTGCGTAAAGAGTTCTGTCATGGTTGGCATTTCTGTAACCAGTGCTTCAAGTTTATCAATAACTTCAACCTCTGCATGAGGCATAGGTTGAATAATAAACCCACCTGCGCTTTTAACACTTAAATCAGGATTAATATTGACGCCAAGCGAAACGATTGAGGGTTGCTGTTCAGAATGCATAAAGTAACTTGCCAAGTCCTCAGCAATTTCACCAGAAACAAGGGCAGACTTTCCAACGAAAGGTTGTTTGAGTCCATAATCCTTAATAACCACTAAATGGCCTGCGCTCCCTACAGCTCCACCTACATCTAACTTGCCATCTTCACGTATTGGTAAATCCACTTGCGGCGCTGAGATATAACCTTTAACGTTACCCGTACTATCTGAAACCACTAAAATGCTTTTAATTTCACCCGAACCATTTATTTGGAATGTCAATCGATCTTGTTCGTTTTTAAGCATACGGCCCATAATCGCTGCGCCTGTCAATGTTCTGCCAAAAGCCGCTGTCGATACCGGTGTCGTTTCATGAATATTGCCTGCTTTTTGTACCATTTCAGTCGTATCTGCAATAAAAAATCTCACTGAATGGTCTGCTGTAATCCCTGTATAAATTTTACTGCTCATATTAACCTCCTACGCTTTCTTTCTTAGTATCAATAACCAGCGTTCAGAATTGTCTCTGAGTTCGCTGCCACTTTCACCATCTAAATGACTTAGCATCTCAAAATTTGCATCAAACGCAGCGCTTAATGCTTCTAAGTTATGCGCCTTCTGTGTGTGGTGCTCAAGCAACCTTCTGTAAAGGCCGTCGTCACCCTCAGGCACAAAAAAGGCGATGTCAAAATCAAGTTGCTGTGTTGCACTGTCATAATGGTTGTCCCAAATAAAGGACACCTCTTCATCTAATTCAGCAATAGTTCTCTTGCTCAACACATGTTCATATTTATAAGGGCTGCTGATGTCTATCACCATTAGCCCTCCCTCTACAAGCTGCTTTGCCGCATTTTCAAAAAAGGCAATCAGCTGCGCTTCAGTTGTTAAATAGTTAAGTCCGTCACAAATACAAGTGATCACCTCAACCTTGCGGTGGGTAGCAAAACGCACCATATCTTGTTTTAAATACTGAATGCGTAGGTGCTTTTCATAGGCTTTATCCTGAGCAATCATCAGCATTTGCTCTGATAGGTCTATTCCGGTTACCGAATAGCCCTTCTTTGCCAATAAGTTACTAATATTGCCCGTACCGCAGGCTAGGTCTACCAATACTTTGGCTTTGGGTTGATATAACTTAATTTGAGCTATAATCCGACTTGCCCAAGCTTCATAATCAACATCTTCCATCAAATAATCATAATAGTTTGCAAAAACACTATAGGGTTTTGTCATGTTCAATTCCTTCCAACTTACAAGTACACTGGCATAAACACTAATTCGCTGCTTCTGCCATTAACGCCATCACATTGAGTATGTTGACACCAACGTACATCATAGCACAAATTAACACAGGCCACCACTCTTTCAAGCGCAATTTAAAGCCACAGCGTCTGTCCCCCCAATGACGGGTAAGTAGTTTGACATTTTTATTTTTGTACAGTCTAACATAAGTTGTTTCAATCAGTTCAGACTCCTGTCCATCTTCAAATTGCTCTTTTAAGTGTAGTACGTCTTTCG
>JBGSUZ010000653.1:0-2697 GCA_041753235.1 Acidaminobacteraceae bacterium | reverse complement strand
GAGGGGGAAAACTCAAGGCAATTGCCAAGGGTGCTAAAAGCGGACGCTCAGGCATGGCTGCGGCGACTCAGGTCTTTGTTTTCGGAGAGTTTGTGCTGTCCATGGAAAAAGACTGGAATAAAATTCGTTCAGTTGAAATTTTAGACCCAAATGCCAAATTACATGACGAGTTACTTGCCATGACCTATGGTACATATATTTTAGAACTGACTCATTATCTAATGGAAGAAAGTGTAATTCATCATAAAGTATTTGCTAATTTGGTGGACACGTTGGAACTGCTAGGAAAAGAGGACGCGAATCTTGAACTGATTAAAACAGCATACGAGATAAAGATGATGGTTTACAGTGGTTATCAGATGACTGTTGACAGATGTCAGGACTGTGGCACTATAAACAATGAATTTTTATGGTTTTCCGTCGAAAATGGCGGTATAATATGTGATAAGTGCAGAACATCCTATTCAGATCTTTGGCAATTAGGAAAAACTTTACCTAAGATTATTGATTATCTGCAGCAAAAAAACATTCGAATAATAGCAAAGACACAAATCAATTCGGTATATCTAGAAAAATTAAGTCAACTGATGAAGCAATACATGCGGATTCACACCGGGTTTACGGGCTCAAAGAGCCTAGAGTTGCTGGAAAGCATAAGACTACTATAAGGAGTGTGTTAAGAATGGTTACAATTACGTTAGAAATGGTCGATGAAGTCAGAAATAGAACAGGCGTAGATTACAAAGCGGCAAAGGAAGCTCTTGAGCTTTACGAAGGAGACGTTCTTGAAGCCATCATTTACTTGGATAGTCTAAAATCAGGCGGAGAGAAACAAAAGTCTAATTTCCAGTCAAAGTCAAATGATATGATTGATCAGTTAAAAGAGCTTGTTAATAAAGGGATTGTAACGAAAGTCCTTATTGAGCGAAATGGCAGAATCATCATGGATATTCCTGTGATTGCTGGAGGTTTAGCTGCTTTTGTATTTGCACCTGCAACCGTAACGGCAATAGTTGCAGCAGTTGCAACTGGCTGTGTGATTAAAATTGTTAAAGAAGATGGCGAACAAATGAACTTGAATGAAATGACTCAAGATGCATTCAAAAACGTTGTAGACGCCACTGAAAGTACAATTAACAACTTTACAGGTAAAGTACCGAAGGCAACTGATGTTGATGAAACAGAAGCTGAAGATGAAATCGTAAATGAAGACGACATAGAAATCGATATTGATCCTAGCCAATTTGAAAAGGATGAAGACGAAGACGATTATGTGGTTGAAGCTAGGTTTATGGAACATGGTCTTGACGGTGAAGACGAAAAAGACGAAAAAGACCCTAAGTAAGCAAAATTTGCTTATTGGGTTTACAAGCGTTTAGAACTGTGCTATATTGAATGACAAATCAAACATGTGCGTTGAGAAAGAGGAGTAACCTCCAAAACACTTATTAGAGAGTCGGGAAGGGTGAAAACCGACAGGTGTCAAAGGTGAAAGGCGCTTTTGAGCACAATTCCAAAGAGGATGTCGCGCTATTAGGCATCAATTAGGGTGGAACCGCGGAAGACAGACTCTTTCGTCCCTAGCCAGGGATGGAGGAGTCTTTTTATTTGCCTAAATCCCTGAAACTCACATTTCAGGTGCTATATTTTCAAGAAGGAGGTCATTTTTTATGACACAAAAATCAATGGAAAAAGTGGTTTCACTAGCAAAAACCAGAGGCTTTGTCTTCCCTGGTTCAGAAATCTACGGCGGTCTTGCAAACTCATGGGACTACGGCCCGCTAGGCGTAGAATTTAAGAACAACGTCAAAAAAGCGTGGTGGAAAAAATTTATTCAAGAATCTCCATACAACGTAGGTATTGACGCAGCTATTCTTATGAACCCACAAACTTGGGTAGCTTCAGGTCACGTAGGCGGTTTTAATGACCCGCTCATGGACTGTAAAGACTGTAAGACAAGATACAGAGCAGACAAGCTCATTGAAGATTATTTCGCAGCGCACGATATGGACGACATTGTTGATGGTTGGTCTAACGAAAAAATGGAAGGTTTTATTCAAGAAAAAGGCATTAAATGTCCATCTTGCGGTAAAATCAACTTTACAAGCATTCGTCAGTTCAACCTGATGTTCAAGACTTTCCAAGGTGTTACGGAAGACACAAGCACAGAACTTTTCTTAAGACCAGAAACAGCTCAAGGTATTTTTGTTAACTTTAAGAGCATTCAGCGTTCTTCTAGAAAGAAAGTACCATTCGGTATAGGCCAAATTGGTAAGTCTTTCAGAAATGAAATTACACCGGGTAACTTTATATACAGAATTAGAGAGTTTGAGCAAATGGAACTTGAATTCTTCTGTGCACCTGGCGAAGACATGAAATGGTACGAATACTGGAAGAAATACTGCATGGACTGGCTTCTTGGCTTAGGCATAGAAGTAGAAAATGTTCGTTTCAGAGATCATAGCGACGAAGAGCTTTCTCACTACTCTAATGCAACTACAGATATAGAATACAAGTTCCCATTTGGTTGGGGTGAACTTTGGGGTATCGCAGACAGAACTGACTTCGACCTCAAGCAACATATGGATCATTCAGGCGAAGACCTTCGCTATGTAGACCCAATGACAAATGAAAAATACATCCCATATGTCATTGAGCCATCACTAGGCGCAGACCGTGTAACGCTGGCATTCTTGC
>JBGSUZ010000652.1:0-3364 GCA_041753235.1 Acidaminobacteraceae bacterium | reverse complement strand
ACCAAGAACCCAACCCGCTTCGTCTAACATTTTGTTAGCAGTTTCTGGGTTATACTCGTATTTGTTGATGTCATTAGTGAACGCCCAAGATACTTGAGAAATTGGTGCATTACAAACTGTACCATTACCATTGTAGTAAAGGTCAATGAACGCTTGTCTGTTAAATCCGTAAGTAAGTGCTTGTCTTACTTTAACGTCAGCAAGTCTTTCATCTCTTAAATTGAAGCCCATGTAACCATAAGAGTTACCAGGGTAGATATTCATAGATACGAATCCAATTTCTTTAATTTGCGCTTCGTTTTCTGCTTTAGCAGGTACGTGTGTTTGAATATCTGTGTTACCTGCTTGTAATTCTTGGAATTGGTTATCTGGTGTAGTAAATTTGATAATGATATTTGGAACATTTACTTTGCCGCCAAACCACTCAGGATTTGCTGCTAATTCAATGTATTGTTTAGGCACAAATTTAACCATTTTGTAGCGACCACTACCAACAATTTTAACTTGAGCTTGCATGTCTTTCATTTTTTGAATTTGGCCAGCTTCGTAAGGGTATACGTGAGCAGGCATGATAGGGAAAGCAGCAACGTTAGCAAAGTTTGTTACGTTAGCAGCTTTGCAGTTGAAAGCAATTGTATTGTCATCAATTACTTTAACACCTTCAAATGTAGCAGCTTTACCATCTCTATAATCTTCGTAACCTTGAAGTTTATCTACAACTGTCATATAACGACCATCGTATGATTTGTCAGCCATCCATAAGAATGTGTTTTCTACGTCTTTCGCAGTGAAAGGTGTACCATCTGACCATTTAGCATCTTTTTTGAGTTTGAAAGTATAAGTTTTGTTCTCATTAGAGAGCTCATAACTTTCAGCAAGTCTAGGAATATTGTAGTTACCAGACTCGTCATTGTCATAAAGTGTATCAAATAGTAACTTTACAATTTGACCATCAGCTGTAGTAGAGTTGTAAAGCGGTAAGAAATCACCTTTTGCTTCAGTCATACCGACAACCAATGTGTCTTTAGCATTAGATCTTTGTGCTGCTGCATTTGGGATTGTCTCATCCCCTGGTACTACTTTAGTAGCAATTTCTTTTTGAGTAGCTTCTGCGCCCGCAGTTGTAACTGTATTCTCGTTAGTCTTTTTAGCACAACCAGCAAACATAGTTGTAACAAGAACTAATGACAACAGAACTGACATGTGTTTTCTCATTTTTTTGTTTCCCCCTTCATACTTTTTAAAAGTTAATATATGTATCGACTTCTCAAAAGTATTACCGCAATTCATTTAATGAGTGTCATTAGCACGATGTCGAATTGCGATAATATTTTGAGAATTCTGAAGATATTTCAACCTTCAGAGCTCGATTCGTTAAACCCGCTTTGGCAGGTACAACTACTTAATTAGTAGATAAGTCACATAAAAAACCGAGTAGCTTCTTAAAATTCAACAACTGATTCCACGAAATATTATGACTATTTTGAACATACATATTTATTTCTATAAATTGATTAACAATAGCAATTTCTTATCATATTTATGATTAATCACTTTATATTACTGCATAGTCCATATTTTCAGAAAAAACATAATAAATCATCAATGTAACCGATTTGTTTTAATTTATACTTATTCTAACCGTTAAAATCATTTTAACAAAGTTAATTAATAGTACAAAAAAATACACACGTTGGACAAATGTATATGTAACTTAACATTCGCACGTGTGTATCTATAATTTACTTTAAAATATCACTTAATTGAAAACCCAATTTCATTTTTAACGTTTGACAAGTAGCAAACGCCCTCTAATTCATCAAAATTAATGACATTTTCGTTAGACTTTTCACCAAGTTCATAACCTTCTTTCCCCATAATGATGCGTCTATAATGTCCTTTCGATTCATAAACAGCCAAATCCAACCAATTATTGTGTTTCTGATTCAATATAACAATTGGCGCTATAATCTCGGAACTTAAGAATATCTGCTTATATGTTGAATCATAAATAGTAAATTGTTGTGAAATTACAGTCGCACCATCTGAACTCTGAAGTCTTAGAAAAACCAAAATTTCATTAGATTGATCATTATTTAAATCTACAAAATTATAACAATAAAATGCCTGAGCACCTTCAATTTTAAAATCTGTTGCGAGCTGTTTTTCAAGTAAGTCCATCCTTTTTTCCGCAGAAGCTCTGTACAGAACTTTTGGTTTAATATCCTTTTGGACTAAACTTGTTTTAACGTCACTTGAAGGGACTACCTCTTTGACAACATCAACACTGCCGCTACTACAGCCTGTTAGACAGCAGGAAATCACCATCCCCATACCTATCATTTTAATTACTCGAGTCGTGTTCATAAGACCTCCTCGCTAACCAGACATCTATCCATAAGCTCAGCTATTCATCTAAAACCTGCGTCATTTTCTTTAACTCATCTAATAAAACTAATTTGAGTTCAGGTGTCATTAACTCCGTTTGCTTGGCTTCAATTTTATCCACTTCAGCCCAAGTTGGCTCTTTAAGCGCTTTTCCTTTGTCTGTCAACGAAACCTTCCGCAAACGACCATCAGAAACCTCACCCATTCTATACACCAACTCTTTTTCCACTAATATGTCAATCACACCAGTTAAAGTAGAAGGTTGAACGCTAATTATGGACAAAATATCCTTTTGAGTTAACGCCCCTTTTTTCCATATGCAATTTAGTACTCTAAATTGAGAATATGTAATCTCATAAGGTTCCAAAGCCTTATTGAGCATAACTGTTGTTTTTCGAGAAATCTCTTGAATATAAAATCCTACATGTTGACTAAAATCATTTACCATATTAACCTCCAGAGCTGTTCTTAATATCATTGTAATAAAATTTCTACATTTTTACAACAACAGGATTTGCAACGCTCTGATTCGTAAAAAAACAGCATTTCGAAGTTTAAGACACTACTCTTTCGAAATGCTGCTAAAAATATCTAAATATAATAATCTAATTGGTTAAATCCTTCTATACGATTATGCCGCCACCAAGTATCTCATCTTCTAAATAAAATACGCAAGACTGCCCTCTGGCAATTGCTCTAACCGGTTCGTCAAAAGTAACTTGCCACTGATTTATGCCTACAAGCACAATTTCACCTATAAGATCATAACCCCAAGTACAAATGCGAAAAACTCCGCGCCAAGGGAATCTCAACGGTTCATGTATCCAATTTACATCTTTTAACATCAAAGTCTTTTCATAAAGCGATGCTTCCGTTCCAATAATAACTGCGCAATTTTCAGAATCAATTCGTATAACCGACATGTTCTGCCCATTGAACTTAGGCAGACCCTTTTTCTGACCAATTGTATACTGGA
>JBGSUZ010000651.1:0-2366 GCA_041753235.1 Acidaminobacteraceae bacterium | reverse complement strand
TCTCTTTAACTGATGAATTTCTTGAAAATCGTGGTCTTCTGAAGCAATCCAGAACACTGGGACTACCGGACGCTGATATTGTTCCGATAATTGTCTGGATAATTTTATGGCTGTTATCGCTTTGTATACTGTATACAGAGCACCTGTAAATACACCAGCCTGCTGCCCTGTTACAATAGCAAGTGCGCCTGATTCAAGTGCATCTAGATTTGCGAGTGTCAGCTCACCGCACCCTAACTCCACGTTGTATTTTCTTAGGGTTTGAGCGACTGGTTCGCTGGCTATTAAGCGTTTTTCTTGATCTAAAAACTTTATTTTTGAAGCAAAATCTTCTGGTCTGCCGAAATTGAGTGGGTATAGACATTTAACGGAAGCTTCATCCTCTACGTATGCCTTTGACAGACCTTTAAAAATCGAATACGAACGCATTTTATCCTCCAAGAGCAGCACTGCTGCTTGATATTAATGAGTGGTGACTACCATCTCAACTGACGATGACAGTTTACAACTAATTATATCATACTCCAAAGTTCAAAAAATTAAACGGTAAAAATTATAAAAGGAGACCGCTGGGCAAATTAAGTGCCGCAGTCGGTCTCCTGTAGGCATTACAGGTTACATTTTTTCAGGTGCTTTTAAGCTGATTAAGTATAATCCATTTTTGAGCGTTTGTCTAACACCATTAACAAGGGCCAGTCTTGCAAAAGAAAGGGCTTCATCGTCTACAAGAATTGAATGGTCGTGATAGAAACGGTTAAACGTCTGCGCTAAGTCGACAATATAACGCGTAATGAGTGACGGCTCGTATTTAGCACCGGCGTCTTCAACCACTTCTGGGAATTTTCTGAGCAGTCTGAGGACTTCAACTTCAGCTTTTTCAACAAGTCTGTCAAAGTTGATGTCTTGAACTTCCCAATCCTTTGGCGCTTTTCTAATAACACTGCAGCATCTTGCATGCGTATACTGAACGTATGGGCCAGTTTCGCCTTCAAATGCCAATGACTTCTCCCATGAAAACGTATAGTCTTTGATTCTATTATTTGAAAGTTCTTGGAAGACAATAGCGCCTATACCGACTGCACTTGCAACGTCTTCTTTATTTTCAAGGTTAGGATTTTTGTCTTCGATGATTTGTCTTGTCTTTTCTACTGCCGTTTTAAGAACATCTTCAAGGAACACAATTCTGCCTGAACGAGTAGACATAGAACCTTCTTCGAGGGCTACCATACCAAAGTCGACGTGGACACAGTCTTTTACCCACTCATAACCCATTAGTTCGACAATTTTCATCCATTGTTGGAAGTGCAGCTTTTGAGCAGAACCAACTACGTAGACGTTTTTGTCAAAGTTATAATGGTTCTTTCTATAAATAGCCGCTGTAATATCTCTTGTGATATACAGTGTTGAACCATCTTTTTTGGTGATGAGGGCTGGTGGCATGCCATACGCTTCAAGGTCTACAATTTCTGCACCTTCTGAAACCTTCATGATGCCTTTGTCTCTCATCTCTGTTAAAACGGCTGGCATTTTGTCTGAGTAGAAGCTCTCCCCAGCATAAGAATCGAAATGCACGTCTAACATGCCGTAAACGCGGTCAAACTCTTTAAGGCTGACTTCTCTGAAAAGTGTCCAGAGTTCATGAGCCTCTGGGTCATTTTCCTCGAGTTTCTTGAACCAAGCTCTTGCTTCATCATCGTAGCTTGGATCTTTTTCAGCTTCTTCGTGGAATTTCACATAAAGTGTAAGAAGTTCTGGAATTGGATTTGCTTCGACCTGCTCCTTGTTACCCCATTTTTTATAAGCTACAATCAGCTTGCCGAACTGGGTTCCGTAGTCGCCAAGATGGTTGATGCCAACCGTATCGTAACCTAAAAATTGATGAATTCTATAAAGTGCATTGCCGATCATAGTTGAACGAATGTGTCCCATATGGAAAGGTTTTGCGATGTTGGTAGAAGAAAATTCTACAATGGCTTTCTTGCCTGCCCCTATTGTTGACGAACCATATTGTTCTTTTTTTGCTTTGATTTCCGAGAGGACTTCTTTTGCTAAGAAGCCTTTATTGAGGGTTACATTGACATAACCTGCAACTGCTTCTGTTTTTTCAATGAATGTAGCGGTTTCTAATGCCGCTGCGATTTCTCCTGCAATAATTGGCGGTGCTTTTCTCATTGTCTTTGCCAGTCTGAAACATGGAAATGCAAAATCACCCATGTCTGAATGCTTTGGAATTTCTAAAGATGCATAAATTTCTTCTACTGTCAGTCCTTCTGTCTTTGCTACTAATAATTCGGATATGCCTTGTTTAAAATCGAACATGTATATGCCTCCTATTCTTATCGCTTAATATTCTGAAAAATAAAAAA
>JBGSUZ010000650.1:0-13697 GCA_041753235.1 Acidaminobacteraceae bacterium | reverse complement strand
CTTTTGTAGCAAGTTAGTTCACCGTCACATTTGAAACCAGATAATAACCCACTAATTCATTTCTCTGATTGTAGAACACAACAACAACATCATATGTGCCGGCGGTTAAACCGCTCAGTGTATGAAGCGTTGTTCCACTTGTACCTTTTGAAGTAGCTGTCGTCTTATCATAACTATTGATTTCAGCTAGCAGCTTGATTTGTGTATTGTATGCGGAAGCCGATGTCACCTTAGCAAAGGCACCCATTTTAACATATGTGCTTCTGACATTGTAGGAACTTAAGCTTGCATCCGTTGCTGTCACACCTAAACCGCCACCGCCTAACGCAGACGTAGATATGCCACTTGTCAATTTGTAATTATCAAGGTTAACTTGACCCACTGTGCTTCGCGTTGGGCTGCCATCTACACTTGCGCCGTCCTTCGCCAAGAAATTAAGTGGGCTTGTAAAGCTTATCGTGTAAGTTGTATCCTTCCCTAACATTTGTGTGCACTTAAGGTCAACAATCTCAACATAGGTGTTCTGTGGGATTTGACCTGAGCTATTCGGTAAAATTACCGAACCGTTCGAGTAAGCTTTTTCAATAACCCACGCGCCGCCAGAAGCAATGTTAGTAACTGCAAAATCTGCACTAGATAGAACGCCAGTTACATTTGCAATTGGTTTAGAGAACATCACTCTGATCGTATTTGGACCAACTGCACCAAAATCGCCAATAGTGACCTTTGATCTGCCCGATGAAGATAAACCAAAGTATTCTTCTTCTGCGTAAGGATTCGCTTTACCGTAAGTGTCCGAAACTGCATTGGCAGCTATTTTCACTTTGTAAGCCCTTCCTAAACTCATATTTGTGCTGTCAAAGTAAACTCTAACCTGATCACGTCTACTGTTTACAAATTCTGCATACGTTGGAATTACATCTGCAGCATCTGTCGTAATGTGGTAATCACTTGCATCTGCAACATCTAGTTCTTTGCTAAATAGAAGCGTGATAGAAGTCGCATCATTAGCGGTTACACCAGTTAATGATGGCCCATCATTCTCAACGCTATTGGAGTACAGCGTCGTTCTGTTGCCACCCGAAGTTGAATCTAACGACAAATCTCCGTACATATCTTTGATTGAAGATAGATCATTGATAGTAGCTTCATAACGAGAACTGTTAGTTGACATTTTACCGCTAAGTCTAATCTTTAGCATTGTCTCATCTGTAGTCGAAACCGAAGTGTACGCGGCAACTGCATTTAGCGTTTGACCGTTGCCAGTAAGCGTCAAACTCGTATCTGTGAAGTTATTTAACTTGATGTTGGTGTTGAATTTGAGTTCAATGGTATTCGTGCTAGTTGCAAATGCATTAACCACCCTTGGTTTAGGTGCATCTACCGGACTGCCTCTAAAGCTGTAATTAGATGAGCCTGTCGTTAAGGCAAGGCCATTCTCAGCATAAAGTCCTGTTGTCAAACCATCTACAGGATCAGTGCTTTCTACTGAATTTGCCTGTACCGTATAAGTGTTGTCTGAACTAAGCATATTAGTAGCAACTCTTAGTGTTACATTCATTTTGTCTTTATCAACATAAGCCCTATAGGTGCCTAGTGATAAAGGTGACGTGCTGTTGTTCAAGTAAATCTGGTAATTATCTGGGTCTGAGATATCTGAATCCGTTGGTATACCATCTGATACAATTACTTTTTCAGTATATTTTGTATCCATCGCTCTATTAAAGGCAATGCGTATGGTCATCTTATCCGCAGATACGACATAGTTGATTTTAGGCGGTTCTGTATCCGATACTGCCTTTCCGAAGAAGCTAGCTTTGATATAATTATCATCAATGGAATTGCCTGAAACATCTGTTATATTTCTCACTTCCACATTATAAGTGCTACCTTCTGTTTGACTATTAGTACGAATCTTAAACTCACTTTCGCTTACTTTTGTCACTGACAACCCGTAACCGATTTCCGTTCCAAAATAATAGTTTGCAGGCGCCTTAGCCGACTCACCCATATTTTTGGAGTATTTTACTGTAACATAAGTTTTACTATCGTCAACACTAGCGGTTGCAGTAAGTACTCTAGGATTTGTAAGATCTTCGTACATCCCGTTAAAGTAGGCTGTATTACTTGAAGTATTACTGTTTGTGTTGCCAAATTCGTCCATCACGCCAAATGCTCTAAGCTTGTATAGCGCACTTGATCTTTGTGATGAAGTTGTTAAGTGAACGCGTTTAAAGTCATCTGCATCCCTTTCTGCCTTCAAAAGAATTAAATCGTTGTCAAAGCTGTAGTTTGCAGTTACTTCTGCGCTTTCCTTTGTTACATCCTCATCAAATATTAAGTCAACCTTGATATTGCTGATGGTTTGTACGTAAAGCAGCTTAGGTCCGTAAGTATCTGCCGCTTGACCTGTGAAGGCACCTTTATAGTTATTTGTCGCTGAAACTGCGTTGCCAAATTTGTCCGTGATATTGGAAACGCTTAGTTCATAACTATTACCAATAACTTGAGTTGTCGTTTTTAACTCAACCATCAAATACCTGCCAGATGTATCTTTAACAACTTTAGCTGAAATGACGCTTAAGCCATTATTGGCATTTGAGCGATTAATCACTGTGTAGTTCCCAATATTTTCTGCACTGGCAATATCCAAATCACTTTGGTCATTAAACAGTACATTTATCTTTTGTGCGTTTAGACTGTATATATTCGTTAATCTTGGCGCCGTTGTATCTGCCACAAGACCAGCAAATCTGTATACATTTCTTTCATTTTCAGTACTGACCGAGTTGCCCGAAACGTCAGTTACTTGACTCTGAACTCTTACTGTATATAGTTTGTTACGTTCCTGAGATGACGTCGTTAACAGAACATCTGTTTTAATGTCCTTACCGTCCTTATCTTTGTCAAACTTAGCGGATAGTATCGTTATGCCGCCATCAATTTTGTAATTAGCCACATCTAAAGCTGTCCGTGGGTCCATATCTTTGTCAAATACTAATTTGACTGTTATGAAATCTAATACAGATGAAGTTTCCTTAGCAAGGGAAGGTGCCAAAAGGTCCTTACTCATGCCTGAGAACCTAAACTCACTATCTGCATAGCAAATGTACTGTGTTCCAGGTGTTTGATTTTGAGTCGTCAACCAAATCGTTGTCGTATCAATCAAATCTGCCTTAGTTACTTCTAATGTTGCACCATTACTTGTACGTACAGTAAATTGTTTTAAATCAGCAGCCGTTGTAGGCTCCTTGAGTTTGATCTCAATAAGCGAATTACTGAGCGGTGTCACTGATTTTACAATGTACTTCTTAACAGGTTCTTCAGGCTTAACAGGCGTAACCACACCTAAACTAACGCCTAAATTAATGCTTGAATTTGCAACTGGCGTATAGAGTGTATTTAACATATATTGAAACACATTCCCACGAGTTGTCTTTTCATTTCCAACTGTAGAACCATTCTTGAGTACACCTAAAGCATACGCTTGATCCATTGCGGTTCTGTAATCTGTAACTTCATAGCCAAGCACTTTCAGCATAAAGGTTGCTGCCTGTTGGCTCGTTAAATATTGTTCTGGTCCAAATCGATTTTTACTAATCCCAGCAGTCCACTTATGTGCTTCTGCATAAGCCACATAGGGCGCATACCAAGCGTAAGGGTCTACATCAATAGAGTTTGAAGGCAATGCATAGTTCTTTGCCATCTCATTCTCACCCTTAAGCTGCGCAATCAGCACCATCATTTGTGCACGCGTTAACTGGTCCGTTTCCCCCAAACTTCCATTTGCATACCCCGACACCAATCCCAGTTCACTCAGAACCTGACCAGGTGTTTTCCCTGATGTCGTCGGTGTATCTGCAAAAGAAGCCGGTATGAGGGAAATAATCATAGCAATAGCTAGTCCTAAAGCTGTGAGTTTTTTCATATTCATTCCTCCTCTTTCCATAAAATTGAACATACTTATTATTTATATTTAATCCAAGGTAAATCCAATTATCATTTGTGTACACGAACTAGATTGAAGCGGCGTTCCTAAATCATCATTAAACGGTTTAATTTTCAACTCATATACTTGATTTTTTCTCTGAGGACTTGTTACAATATAAACCTCTCTATTTTGAGTTGTATATGCATAAAAAACATCTAAGTCTTTAACGCTATAATTCCTTACATCCACTAACGAGTTATAGTCCATTTCTTTCGAAAATCTCAGCTTAACAATATTGTTGCCCATCGCCATATTGCCTTCAATCAAGTTAATTGTTGGCGCTACTGTCTCGGTTATTGAGGCCGAGTAGTATTGTCGAGTTTCTCCCAATCTTGTACGATTTCCAAAATTGTCATAGATATTTTCGATTCGGATTAGTGAAAGACTTGGCACTGTATGATCCGATGTCTTTATCCAAAGTACATTTTCGTTATTTGCGTCTTTTTCTACTTTAAGTGCCTTTAGGTTGTCTCTCAACTGAATATTTTCCAACTTAAAATCATCTGGAATTTGAATACCTTTATCAAAGGTAACTTTAATTAAATTTTTAGAAATGCCTTCTGCAGTTACAATTCGAGGTACTTGCTCTTCTTTATCTGTCAGCGCGAAACTTGCTCTATAATCGGTGTCATGAGATATCATATTTCCATGTACATCTTTGACATTTACAACTTCTACCATGTAACGTTTCATTCTGTCTAATGGTGCTGTTTCTAATACGACAATCGTCTTTCGTCCAGTGTCTTTATTAACCTTAAATGTTGCCGATTTAACTTCGAAAGCCTTTTTATTATCTACATCATAGATTTTATAGTTCATTGGATTTAAAACGCTTTCTTCATCAAATCCAGAAGCTTCTTCAAATAGAACTGCTACCTTGTCTATTGCATCAACTGTTACACGTGACACCTTAGGTGCGTATATATCATAACTTGCACCATAAAGCGAAAATCTTGTCAGCGCACGACCTTCCGATAAAGTTCTGTCATAGCTGTCTTTTAAATTTCCGTCAATTGTAATATTATATGTTTTTCCAGGCACTTGTTGTGCTGTTTCAATCAATACCGTTGTGAAGTCATGATGGTTATCATTATCTAGGGCAAATCGAATATTTTTAATTTCCAATCCGCCTTGAATTTGATAATTTCTACTATCAATAGCAGAAGCAATATCCATTTTTTTATTAAATACAAGCTTAATTACTTCGCTATGCAATGTACTAGATAGTTGTGTCACAACATATGGCTTTACCGCATCCATTGCTAGATAAGTTGTTGCGATTAAAGGATGTTCTACATCTTGATATACCACGCCATCCATCATATTCTGATCAAGTTTATAGATAACCGTTGTCGTATCTACTAATTGCCAAGAAACTGCTTTAAGAATCTTGCCATCGGATGACTTAATTCTATAAGATTTCAACTGTGTCTCTGTAGGTGAAGCTAAATATTCAGCAACTACCTGACTCGCATTATAAGTGCTTAAATGTTTTAGCAATGCGGCATTCTGATTCGTTGACACATTGGTATTGTCCACATTAGAAGTGCTATTTGTATTAACCTCAGTATTTACTTTCTGTTCTGTGTTATTCGCTATTGGATTATTTAAAACAAGATAAGACTCAAGCGAAGTCTGAGTACCTTCACGCTTTAGCTTGAGTGCATTTTCTATAATTTTAAAAGTAGTATCTTTGTTTACTGGCTTATTGTAAGCTCTAATTCGCAAACCTTCCAACAACCCTGCTTCATTTGCCTGATATAACACTTGATCCATGGTACAATTTTCTTTTAGTAGCTTTAACATAACATAGCAAAGCTCTTCGTGCGTCACTGTTTTAGCTGGTTCAAATTTCCCCTGATTTTGATCAGGAAGCAATAACCCTAATGCCTTTGCTTTTGCCGCTATTTGTGAAAAACTGCTATTAGGAATAATATCTGTGAAACTACTAGGAATCGGTGTCGCTGACAATTCTCTTGTCAACCGGCTAACCCATATGTACAGTTCATTTCGTGTAACATCCTTATTGAGCGCTACTGGCTCTATACTTGATTTGTTGATAATGCTAAGCTCTACTAAGTGACTACCATTACTTGTCTCTGCGAAACTAGTTGTCATTAAAGCTAGTATGAGCATTATAGATAACATTATTTTTTTTAGCATATTCTGTCCCCTCCTATTTGTTACTCTCTAATTTGAGGGTATCAAACACCACCTAATATTGTCAATGATAAGTCAGTTTCTTTAATCAGAATGTCAAATATCCTGTATTCACTTAAAAGTGCATAAAAAAAGAGAGACCCTAAGGTCTCTCTTTTTAACTGTGGTTATTCAGCTTATTCAGCAGGAATTACAACTTCTTTAGATTGAGCTGCTGTTACAGTAGCACCATCTTTAGCAGTTACGCCAGCAGTAGTTGGTAATGAAATTGTTACTGAAGAACCAGTAGCAATTGCAGTTGTAGTTTTGATAACTACGATTGTGTTGTATTTAGAAGCAGATCTAACAGTACCAGCAGTGTTGTATACGTTAGCATTAAGTGCAGCAACACCTGAACCAGATACAGTTACAGTGAAGTCAGCAGCGTCAACGCCCATTACAGACTTGTTGAATACTACGTAGATGTTAGTGTAACCAGCAACAGTTTTGTTGATAGTTACGCCTTCAATTACAACTGCATCTCTAGTACCTGAAGATACGCCGAATGTTAAGTCGATATCTTCTGAAGTACCAAGACCAGCAAGGTCAATGAAAGCACCTTTTTTCATTGTGATTGTGTAAGTTTTACCTTGTGTTAAACCAGTGTTGTTGAAGAAGATATCTACAGTAGTACCATCAACTTCAACTCTAGTGATATCACCAGAAAGGTCATCTTTACCTACAACATAGTTATTGATATTAGCAACTAAGTCACTAGCATCAAAAGCAGCAGTCTTTAATACTTCTTCGCTCATAGTTACTGTAACGTGTCCTGGGATAGAACCGTTAGCGTAAGTTACAAGACCTGGAGCAGCATTTGTGTTTGAGCTAGCGTAGAATGTAGCTGTAAGATCAGCTGTAGCAACGCCAGTCATATCCTTGTCACCAAATACATCAGTGATAGATGTAAGATCAACACCTGTGAATCTGATTTCGTATTTGTCACCAGCAACAAGGTCGCTAGCAGCAGTTACTCTTAAGATTTGATCATCACCTGTAGTTACGTAAGCAAGTGACGCAACAACGTCTGATTTAGTAGAGTCAGAAATGTTATCAAATACGATTAGAGCTCTGTTTAATAACTCAATTTCATCAGTAGCTGGGTTACTATCGTGATCCCAAGTTGCTAATGAAATTGATTGATTGAATTTAACATCTACAGTCTTCTTGTCTAAAGAAGTTGCGCTGCTTACTTGAACTTTAGCAGGCTCAGTAGTTGTTGAGTAAACATCTTTGCTTTCGTAAGAAGTGTCTACAGCAGCGCCGTTAACACCCATAAGACCAGAAAGAACTTTGATTGTGTAAGTTGTGCTGTTGCCATTTGCAAGGTTTGTGAATACATCTGTAGTCATTCTGAGTGTAACTTCTTTGTTGCTTGAAGCTTTGTCAGGTTCTTTGATTGAGAAGCTTACTGCATTACCATCTTTATCTTTGATAGAGTAGCTAGCGTTAGCAACAAGGTTTGTTGGGTCCATAGCTTTGTCAAAGATAAGTTTTACAGTTCTCTTATCTACAGTGTAAGCAGTTACTAATCTTGGCTTGTCAGTATCAGCAGATACTTTACCAACGAATTGCTTCTCGTTGTTTTTGTCATCGTAATCTACTGTGTTACCAGCAAGGTCTTGAACATTGTTAACAACAACTGTGTAAAGAGTGCCGTCAGTAAGTGCATTAACTTTTACTCTGTATACTGAGTCAGAGATCTTCTTAACGCTGATACCGTAACCGATATCAGAACCGAAGTAGTAGTTAGCTGCAACTTTAGCAGTAGTTTCGCTTACGTTTTCACTGAAAGTGATAGTTACGTAAGTAGTACCGCTTTCAACAGAAGCAACAGCAGATTTAACTGTAGGCTCTGAATCATCAACAGGCATGCCGTTGAAGTAAGCTACGTTAGAAGAAGAAATAGCGTTGCCGTATTCGTCTTTAACGTTAGATACTGTTAATTTGTAAGATGTGCTAACTTTTTGTGTTGAAGTTGTGAGCCAAACGATTGAATCATCAGCTGAATCGATTTCAGCTTTTGTAACAGCTAAGTCGTTGTTCATAACGTAGTTAGCAGCAGTAGTAGCTGTAGCTTCGTCAACAGTCTCAGTGAAGAGAACTTTTACAACTGTGTTAGAAAGTGCTTGAATACCATTGATTTTAGGACCAGTTACGTCAAGTGGAGCACCTGTGAAGCTTGATTTGTTGCCCATTAACGCGTTACCGAATTTATCTGTAACGTTGCTAATAGTAACTTCATAAGAGTGTTTCTCAACTTGTGCAGATGTAGTTAAGATAACTGTGTTGTTTTTGTCTAAGCCGTATTTGAACTTAGCAGCAGTAACTGTAACTGTTTTAGACGCGTCTGTCTTATCAACGATTACGTAGTTAGCTGGGTTAACAGCGTTAGCTTTTGACATTTCGCTGTCTTCTTCTTTAAACTCGATAACAACTTTTTGACCATTTTCAGCATTTACAGTTTTGATTCTTGGAGCAACTGTATCAGCTTTGATGCCAGTGAAAGTGAAGAGGTTGTTGTCATCAGAAGTAGATACTTTGTTACCGTAAAGGTCAGTAACTGCAGCACCAATTGTCATTTTGTAAAGTTTGTTAGCTTCTTGAGCTGAAGTAGTAACGAGAACGATTGCTCTATCAGCATCGCCATCTTTATCTAATTCAAACTCAGCAGCTGTAGCTGTTAAGCCATTTGTGAATGTGTAGTTAGCCGCAACTAAAACGTTTCTAGGATCCATTTCTTTAGAGAATACGATTCTTAAAGTTTGGTTGTCCTTAACTCTTGAGTCGTCTTTAGTAATCTCTGGAAGTGAAGCGTCTTTTTGAAGACCAGTCACTGCGAAAGATTTACCAGCTACTTTAGCAGTATAGATTGTACCAGCTTTTTGATCAGCTGTGTCAACCCATACAGTTTTGCTGTCGATTAATGTAGCAGCTTTAACTTCTAAAGCTTTGCCATCTTTATCAACTACTGAGAAATCAGCAGCTTTAACAGCTGTAGCTTCTTTGCTTAAAGTTACTTGAATTATGTTGTGTGAAATTGCTTTAGCAGCAGATGGGTCTAAAGCAGAAACTTCTACTTTAAGAACGCCAAGCTTAGCGCCAAGTGTTTCTGTAGAATCTTTTACAGGTGTGTTGATTGTGTTAAGAGCAGCGATGAAAAGATCAGCTCTAACGATTGCTTTAGAAGGTTCACCGTTAATGTTTACGTCTTTAAGAAGACCTAATGCATTAGCTTCTTCTACAACTCTAGAGAAGTCTGTTACAGTGTAACCAAGTGCTTTCATCATGAAAGTCGCTGTTTCTTGAAGTGTAACTTTGCCGTTAGGATCAAAGATACCGTTGCCTTTACCAGCAGTCCAAGCTTCTTTTTCAGCGAATGCGATGTAAGCTGCAGCCCAGTGGCCCGCTACGTCTTTAGATGTTGATGGGATTGAGTATGCTTTAGCTTCGTCGAATTTACCGAGAAGTCTAGCAAGAACAACCATCATCTCACCACGTGTGATGTCTTTGTCTTCATTGAGGTTACCGTTTTGGTCGCCTGTAAGAAGACCGTATCCTTTAAGCGTATCGCCAGCTGATGGAATAGCAGCGAAGCCTGCAGGAATTGATCCAAGCACTAATGATAATGCAAGGACAAGAGATAATACTCTTTTCATGTGTGAATTCCTCCCTTATTTTTGTTGAAGGGTTTATTACAATCACGCGACTCTCCCTTCAGCGAGTCGGGATTTTTTTACTGGTGTAGGTGAATAAACTAATTCACCAATCCTACACCCAATTATACCGTCTTGTGTGAGCCCGGTCAATTGAAGCCATTTCTTTGTAACATAACTGTAAAAGTCGCCTATTTCAAACCTTTGAAAGACGAGCTCTCCAAAATTTGAGTCGGACCACTTTTGCAGTGCCGCTACTATTAAAACGGGCTACGCCCATTGGCTTTACTAGTGTTTCAACATCTAATCCGATTTTTCTGCATATTCATTTACACTGTGGATACGGTGGATAACGTTATCCACAGCCTGTGGATGTTGTTAGTTGTGTTGATTATAGTTCTTTCAATACTTCTAAAGCCTTTTCCAACTGTATATCAGACGTGATTCGATTATACAGCTGGTTGGTTTTTTCTTCAAGTGATTTTTTTGTAGCAATGTCCAAAACACCGCTAATTGCAAGCTTATTTGCCTTTTGATAGTCCTTTAAAGCCTTGATGGTAGGCGCATCCATCTTAGATGTTAATTTTAATGTCTGCCCCATTATATTTAGGCGTTGTTGTGCGCCAAATACGTTTAATCCATAACTACCGGATTTATAAACCTTATCTTCAAACATCGGCGCTAAGTTTTCAAAGACTTTAGCCTGTTCTTTATCATTCGCTTTTACAACATAGTCCGGTTTAACGCCAATGCCATTGATTTTTGTATTGTTTGGCCCTTTGTATTCTGCTATGGTGAGCTTGAAGCCATCGCCTTCAGGTAACCGCACCACGTCTTGGACTGTGCCCTTACCATAAGAGTTCTCTCCTACGATTTTAGCCCGCTTGTTCTTTTGCAAGGCTGCCGACACAATTTCAGAAGCACTGGCGCTATTACCATTTACCAGAACAACAACTGGCATCTTCGCACCTGCATTGTCATCTCTGACAACCTCATCTGTACCCACACGATAGTCAATGCTCATGATTTCTGTCCCTTTAGGCAAGAAATACTCTGCTAAAGTAATGGCTTCTGTTAAATAGCCGCCTGGATTATCTCTCAGATCCAGTACAATTCGGTTTGCACTTTGAGCCTCTAGTCTTTTAATAGCTAAGATAACCTCAGAAGCACTCCCAGCGTCAAACTCCGCCATGGATACATAGCCAACTTTATCTGCTAACAATTTACTAGTGACAACTTCTACCTTTATAACTGCACGTGTCAGTTCTAAAGTCACCTCTTTGTTGTTTGTCGCTTTGAGGACTGTAACTTTTACCTTTGTGCCCTCGGCACCCTTAATCATCTTAACCGCACTTTCAGTCGGCATTCCTGAGAGGCTCTTGCCATCCACTTTTGTAATGACATCGCCCGTTGCTATGCCTGCATGATCTGCTGGGCCACCCTTAACCGGTTTAGTAACCTTCAAGTAGCCATCGTTGAAAGGCTCTATATGAACGCCAATACCAACAAAGCTACCGGAAAGACTTTCTGTGAGGTCTTTGTATTCTTCCTTATTATAATAGTTGCTATAAGGATCAAGACTGTTGAACATGCCTTTAATCCGCGCCTCATTCAGTTGATCTGAAGTCACTGCATCTTTATAGTAAGTTTTAATGTAGTTTTCTAAATAAGTTTCCAACTGCTCAGATGTACTGACATCTGGAATAATTGGGATTGCAAAACTTTGTACTGGCGCTAGTATAAGTGTACCCGCAAGCATTATGCTCCATAACTTTTGATGTTTCATAGGAAACACCTCCTCGATTTCTGATTATACCCATTTCCCGTCAATTCTATCGATTAATTAACTTATCCCGATAGTCCGTCGTGATGGTTTCACGAATATGGTCTATCAATTTATTGAACATCGCCGCTGCTTCTGCTCGGGTAACGTTCTGATTGGGTTTGATCGTGCCATCTGCGTAGCCTGTTGTCAGCCCAATCTCATTTGCCATATAAATAGCGTCTTTTGCCCAAAATGGGATTTCTGCCTCGTCTTTAAAGCCGGTTTTATAAGGAGGCTGTGGTGCCATATCTGCAATGCCCAGCGTATTAATAATAGCTGTGAGCATTTGCGCTCTAGTAATTGGTTTGTCAGGCAAGAAGTCTTCATTTTCTCCAATGATCATGCGGTTGTTTTTAGCAAACTCATAAAAACTGATGTCAGGGTCATTGGGGTCAATGTCTGGAAACGGTGAAGGTGTGCCCTGTCCTCTTGTTCTTTTTATGAGTTCGTCTTTTGTCAGTGGTTTAATATCTTCCACAACACGCGTCAATCCCTTGAAAAAGTCTTTCCGAGTGATTTTGCTGTCTGGTGAGAAGAAGTTTGTATCGGCTGAAAAGAGTTCTAGACTTGTGGTCAAAAGAATTGGCTTTTCTGCCCAGTGACCAGTCGTATCTCTAAGTTTAGGGGTAATAAGAGGTTTCGAATCCAGTACCGCACTCTTCTTAATGCTTTTTTCTCCCCTGTTTCTGATTTTATCATTGATAGAAGTGCCACCAACCGTTGGCATATCATAAGTATACTGAAGTACATTTTCCTGTTGCTTGATTTGAATATAGCCGCCGCGGAAACTGATGGTCTGCGTATCCGTTTTAACATAATCAAACTTTTCTTTCTCAACAACAGACATTTTCAATTGAACTGAGCCCTTCCAAATAGAAGAACCAGTAGTACCCGTCCCCGTCTGTTTGATTTCTCCTGTAATATTCTCATTAATAATTTGTGTTTCACTGTTGCCCCAGCGGTGCTTGTAGCCGACTAACGTATCCGTATTGGTCTCAACAGTAACTTTACCCACATTTGCTTTCGCTGTACCATTTTTGTAAAAAACACGCTTCGAATAGATACTGCCAGAGTAAAAGTTTACCGCTGGTGTGTTGTCCTCTAAAACGGATTTATTGATCTGATAACTTTCCAGATTGTAAACATCCGCACCGATGGTGTAGGTTTCCTTAAGCCCTCCTGGGTTGATGGCAATTTTATAAGTCGTTTGATTGACGCTGGTATTTTTATTTTTTACCACGTCATAAGTCACTTTCCTAGTAAGTACCGCAGATTTTTCGGTATTTTCTAGGTCATAAGTGTAATTGAGTTTATAGCTGTCGGTCGTCGGAATAGTGGTTGGTATAGTCACCGTTCCCGTCAACACGACAGGTTCACCAGATAACCAAGCGACTTCCGTGTAGGCATAGGTTCCTGCTTTGGCGGTTACATCGCCTGAAACACCGCCTTCTAGGTGTGGAATGTCTGCATACGTAATGGTCGATGCCCCTAGAGCAATAACCAAGGCCGCTGCAAGTATTTTTATTCTTTTCATATGCGCCTCCTTGCTAGATAGAAGGGCTGCCAAGCAGCCCTCCCCCTTATTTATAACCCTATTTGCTCTCGACGAAAATGACGAGGGCTAATTCTTTGTTTCTGAGAACGTAGAGTGAGTCACCCGCTTTAATGTCCTCAGGCTTAATCACTTTGTTGTTTTTAAGAATGAGAGTGTTGTCATATTTGACGTAGGTGTCTACCGCATTGGCATTCCAAGTAGACAGTGTAGAAGACCAGTCATTGGAATTGGTGAGTTGAATACGAGTCCACTTGGTGTCTACCGCTTCCACCATACCCCTTGTTAAGCTTGTCGCTTTCAAGGTGTCATTGAGGTAACCTTTAATGGCATTCTCATCCGTCGTGCTGTCGTCAATGTTCTGATCTTTAACAAGTCCTTTTTGTCTGAGGTTGATCGCATACATAACGTCCTTGCCGTCTGTGACAAAGAGGCCGTAGTAGCGCTCGTATTTAAGACCTTGGTTGTTCTTAT
>JBGSUZ010000649.1:0-8235 GCA_041753235.1 Acidaminobacteraceae bacterium | reverse complement strand
TGGTATTTTGGTGCGTCAGGTGCATCTAAACCTTGGGTTTTAAGTAAGTCAACATAATTGATAATAGAAGTAAGCGGTGTTTTAATGTCATGAGACACATTCGTAATGAGCTCCGCTTTCATGCGTTCGGCTTTAAGTTCCTTTTGAACGGCTTGGTTGAGGCCATTGGCCAGTAGGTTGATTTGTTCTGCTAGGCGTCTAAATTGTCGAGTGCCACTAATGTTAAGTTTTTCATCCATGTTTCCTTCAGCGATATTGCCGAGAGTGGTAAGTACTTGCTCCACCTGTTGGTCTTGGTAAATTAAGTAGGTCATGAGAAGTCCCAAACCAGTCAGGTAAATAAATGCACCCACTAGGAAACCGAGGAAATCGAAACTAACCGATAAAGTAAATCCGATGATGACAGTGATGGCGTTATACCCGAAAAAGCCAATCGACAACGTAATTGGAAGTAATTGAAATGGTCCGTTTTTTATAAGACTTAAAAGCCATAAAATTTTACGCCAGCACCAGCCAAATGTGTGATTGAAAACAAAATACACAAGGGTATGCTTAATCAAAGTTCTAGTTTTAAAGCGTTTTGAAACCATAGTCCAGTAGAGAATGCCAAGTAAGCCAAAGATTGTAGAGAGTACCATTGCGAGAATAAGAATGCCTGTTTCAGTTAGTGAGCCAGCAATATTAGCAGCAAAGTCATTTTGGAGCAATTCAATAATGACCCATATGACCAAATAGACATCTAAAAATATTTCGTCTAGTCTGTGAAAATGTAAGGCGTCGCTATTAGGTTTACGTCCACTGACCACGGCTAAGTACATAAGGCCAAGAAGCAAAACACATATACTGCCACCTAATTTGTAGAGTAAGGGCAAGTTACGTTTATAGTAGCTGTCCATGAAAAAATTATTTTCCAGATTGTATTGTTCTTCAGTCATACCAACAAAAACTTCCTCTTGAAAAGGAGGTAAAACGTTGAAGTAAGAATTGTTGTTGACCCAAACAGGTTCGGATAAGCCATCAATTCGCTCTGTATATTTAATTGAATCGTAGTAGTCGCTTGCGGTTTTTAAATTAGGTACATTTGAGTATAAGCGGTTAGTAGACGTTTTTACCAAATAATAATACCCGTTTTTTTGCTTGAGTTTGTTTATAAGTTCAGCGTTAACTTGCTTTGGGTCGCTGTAATAGGCTTTATAGATATCTTTGTAAAAAGTATCTAAATTGGAATAGTAGCCATCGCTAAAATCGTACTGCATGCTGAGGCCTTCTTCGCCGTGCGCTTGAATAAAGTTAAATACAGTAACCAGACTGTAAAGCCCTGCACCAATCATTAAAAGAATAATCACTGTTTTAAACAGCCAATGTCTAATTAAATTTTTCAATTTTGTAACCAACACCCCACACCACCTTTAAGTATTTTGGATTTTTAGGATTAATTTCGATTTTTTCACGAATGCGACGTACATGCACCGCAACGGTATTGTCGGACTTGAAGTTGGGCTCATCCCAAATAGCTTCATAAATTTGGTCTATGGAAAAGACCCTACCCGGTGATTCTAGTAGTAGCTTTAATATTTGGTATTCTGACCGTGTAAGTTTGACAAGGTCGTCTTCTACGAAAACTTCTTTAGTTTCATCGTTTAGACTGAGGGCGCCGTTTTTAAAACAGTTCTCTTTGGGTGCATAATTGCCAAGCGATGTATAGCGTCTCAGTTGTGACTTGACTCTTGCAATAAGCTCTAGTGGCTTGAAGGGCTTGGTTATGTAGTCGTCTGCACCGAGACTTAACCCTGTCAGTGTATCCGTGTCCTCTGACTTGGCAGTGAGCATAATAATGGGCAAATTCGAGAAATTTCGGATGGCTACAGTTGCCTTAACCCCATCCATAACAGGCATCATCCAGTCCAGAATGATTAAGTGAATGGTTTCGGACTGAATAAGCGCCACAGCTTCTTTGCCATTACTCGCTTTGAAAACGGTGTAGCCTTCGTTTCTTAAATAGACTTCTATGGCATCGACGATGGCCGGATCGTCGTCGCAAATAAGTATGTTCATGTTGACCTCCTTAAAATGACTGTATCAGCTGATAAGTCTATTCTAACAGATAATAATGACAAATTTGGCGGCGCATTTCTTAAGAAATTATGAAGAAAACTAGAAAATGTATTGACAAGAGGAGGGGAACCTCGTATATTAAGTATATAAGCATATTCTTAATTACTTATAAAACGTAACACAATAGCAAGGAGGCATTATGGAACAAATTAAAATTATTGCGAACCTACTTAAGGTTCTTTCAAATGATAACCGATTGACTATTATTTGTAAGCTTTTAGAACAACCTTTAACGGTTGGTGAACTTCAAACTTCTTTGGGACATATCAGTCAGGCGGCACTTTCGCAACACCTATCAGTACTCAAGGCCAATCAGCTGGTAAGCTGTGAAAAGAATGGAATGCATATTACCTACGCGATTGCCGACGAACGGCTACGCAAGGTCATTGAAACTTTAAAACTTACTTATTGTGAAGTAATATAATCGAAAAGGAGAATAAACCTATGTTTTCATTTTTAAATAAGAATGCAGTAGAACAATTATCAGTGTTGGAACTTCAAGCACATTTAGGCAAAATAGAACTGATTGATATTAGAGAAGTACATGAATACAAATCTGGTCATGTGCCTAAGGCTAAAAATATTCCTATGAATACCCTTTTAAGCCAACCGGATAAATACCTAAAGTCGGACAAAGTCTATCATATTATTTGTCAATCAGGTGGCAGAAGCCGTGGTGCTTGCACGCAGCTTAGCAAAGCGGGTTATAAAGTAGTGGACGTGGTTGGCGGTACTGGCAGATTCCAAGGTAAACTTGAGCGGTAAGCAGGCAAAAAAATAAAGAACGGCTGAAGATTCTCACCCCCCGGAATCTTCAGCCGTTTTTTCTGCCTAAGTAATACATAAATTTAAGTGTGCTATTTAGAGTTGATCGGAATTAAGGGGCAGGAATACACTAAATGTACTGCCTTGACCAAGCTCGGTAACGACTTCAATGCGTCCCTTATGCTTTTCAACAACGTCTTTAGACAGGGCGAGTCCTAGGCCGCTGCCTTTATTTTTACTTTTTGTGGTAAAACCTTCTTCAAAAATGCGTGATAAATATTCTGGATCAACGCCCGTGCCTGTATCTTGAATTTCTACGACAACACATTCACCTCTAACAGTAGTATTAAGCGTTAAAGTACCACCGTCTTCCATAGCATCGATAGCATTGACGACTAAGTTCATGAAGACTTGATTCAATAAGCCCGAATAACATTTGATGAGAGGGATGTCTCCAAACTGTTCTACAATTTGTATTCTGTTTTTCCACAGATTTGAGGTGAGAAGCAGTACGTTTTGAAGGTCCTCGTTGATGTTAGAGGCTTTAAAGTCAGACTGATCCAGCCTTGAATAACTTTTTAGACTTTTAATAATGGCGACGACTCTGTCTGAGGCCTGTAGTATGATGTCGTTTAAGGTTTTTATTTTTTCGAGCGGTTTTAGCTGTGCTTCTGTAAATTCTTGTTTGGCGAGCTGTTCGCTGAGCATTTGTATCATTTGTGCATTGCTCTTGATAGCGCCAACGGGTGTGTTGATTTCATGGACAATGGCAGCAGACAGTTGTCCTATAGATGCCATTTTTTCGTTTTGGACGAGCATGTTCTGCTGTTTTTGAATGATGCCTTTGGTTGCAATTAATTCGTCATTTTGCGAGTGTAGTTCCTCGTTCTGAGCCTCTAAAAGTTCTCTGTTGGTCATCATCCGTGCGAGTATCTGATTAGCGTTGTCAAGCATCAGGTTTATTTCGACGGGGGCCTTTTTAACGACTAGTGAGGTGCTGGAAAGGTGTTCTAAATCGCCTTCAGCCATGGCCTTAAGTTGTGTATTTAAGCTGTTGACTGGCTTAAGGATACCAGCAGTCATAAACTTGCCGAGTAGACTGACTAAAAACAGAGAACCGAAAGAAACGAGGAGCACGGTCACTAAATAAGGTATGATAATCAAGCTAACAATGTTATGATTGATGCCGATGGTGAGGTAGCCTATGGGCTGATGGGACATATCTGTGATTTCCAGTTGTGTTTCTGTACTGCTTATATATTTTTCTAAAAGTGATTTGTTATCTGTCTTAGGTTTTAAACTTGGGTCGGGTAAGAAAAAGTTATAGTCATAAGCTTTAAATTCCAGTGTGTAGGGCTTCAAAAAACTGATTTGTTTGTCAAAAAACGCATTAGAAGCTTGAAGTTGCTCGGAACCTATCCAAATGAGCCGTTTAAGGTCATTAGATGTGGGGTCAACCAAAATGGACGGCAGTGCTGTCATTTGGAGGTTTAATTCCTCGAGTTGTTCTTGGGTCAAAGAGGGGTCTTTTTTTTGCATATGTTTTTGGATAACGTTTTTAATCAAGTCTGATTCACTAATTTTATTCAGGGTGCTGGCTGTAATTTGTGACTTTTGTATTTTATTGACGTCTGCCATGGTGTAGCGCTGAACAATTTCAAATGCAACGCCCCGTGTCATAATGTGACCAATGGGGATAAGTAGTCCCATGATCGCAGGAATCAGAATACAAGCGAGCACAAGATGAGAGATAAAGGTGCTTCTAAAAATAGCATTTTGTATTTTACGACGTAGTGAACGTCTGCGGTCATGACGATTCATATAGGACCTCCAGTAATCATAACGATAGTGTTAAGAAATGATAAACGCTATAGGATTTCTTCAAATTATCGGGTAGAATATAATATGATTGTAACCCATGAATTTCAAATAGAGAAGGTGTTATTTATGCCTAGAATATTGATTGTAGACGATGAACCTATGATTACCAGCACTCTAGCCACTTTGGTGGAAATGATGTTGGATTATGAAGTTGTAACTCATAATAATCCTTTGGCAATTGTCGAAGGTGATTATTTACAGAGAGAGTCATTTGACTTAGTTATATCAGATTTTATGATGCCTGGTATGGACGGCTTAGCATTACTTTCAAAAATTATTGAGGTCCAGCCAAACATTGTGCCAATCCTTTTGACGGGTTATTCCGACAAGGAGAGTGCCATTAAAAGTATCAATGAGCTAGGGCTTTATTATTATTTGGAAAAACCTTGGGATAATAACGATTTAATTCGCATTATCCAAAATGGCATTGAAAAACGACAGCTTGAACAAGAAGTACATAGCAAAATGGTCGTTATTGAAAAAAGAAACCATGAAATTTCTCGTCTGTACGACTTATTACAACGGGATTTCAACAGAGAAATGGACAATGTGCTTGAATTTGTTATAAGTCTTTCGAATGTCATAGAAGCCAAGGACAGCTACACGGATGGGCATACCAGACGCGTGGCGGATGTGGCTATAGAGATTGGCAAACGCATGGGGCTTGAGGAAAAGCAAATTAAAATTCTGGACGTTGCCGCCGTTATTCACGATATTGGCAAAGTGGGCACGCCGGAAGTTATTCTCAATAAACTGGGAAGTTTGAGTTACGATGAGTTTCAAGTGATGCAGGAACACCCAGAAATGGGTGCTAAGATTATACGCCCTATCGGCGCATTAAAGGAATGTTTAGACCCAGTACTGCACCATCATGAGAAGATGGACGGCAGTGGCTACCCCGATGGGCTTAAGGGTGATGAAATTAGCATTGAATCTAGAATCGTAGCGGTTTCTGATATTTTTGATGCACTTTATACAAAACGACCTTATAGAGAAGCTTTAGACATTAGTACGGTGAGAGAGATTATTGAAAAAGACTGCTCAGCCGGCAAACTCGACAAGCAAGTGGTAAGCCACTTGTTCCAGATGATTGAGGACGGCACTGTCAGTCAGATTTATCATATTTGATTTAACTTTGGGGAGTATGGAATGATTTTAGACAAGAGCATTGAAATGATGATTAAACATTTCGATGACAGGAAATTTGTATTTGGAGACAGGCCAGAAACGGCATATGAAGGGGCTTTCAACGCCTATGTTCACGTGCCGTTTTGCATGAGTACCTGTGATCACTGTCCTTTTTACAAAGAACTGTATCGGCATGTAAAAAAGTGTGGCTATCATAGAGCCATATTAGAAGAAATTGAAAAAACACCATTTGTGGGGCGACTTGAGCATCTTAAAATAGGCGGTGGGACACCTAATCTGCTTTCAATTGAAGAGCTTGAGCAGATTATTAATGCCTTTAAGCGAAAAACTGAGATTGGTCAAATTGAGATTCAATTACTCGCTTCAATTTTATCAGAGTCCTACTTGCAGGGATTGCACCGCATTGGAGTGCAAATGGTTGAAATTGGATATGAGAGTTTCTCTAAAGAGTATACAACCATTTTTAGCAGACGTACGGAGAGTGCGACACAATTTTTAAATTTGATTCAATATTGCAGGTCGAAAGACATGGGGGTTAAGGTCAACGTACTGGCAGGGTTACCTGAGCAGCGCGAGACTAGTTTCGTTGAAGATATATTCCTAATTGCTGAAATGACGCCTCAGAGTATTGGTATTAAACCGTTAATTGTGAGGGGTGGAGAAGTTGATGAAAGAGCGTTTGAGTTAGTTGAATCAGCGGCTGAAATACTAGTGGAAAAGGGATATAAACGGACAAAATTGTGGCGTTTTGACTGGCTTTCGCAAGACGCTGAAATGGAGATACCACTTGAAGATGGGTCCTTTAATGAAAAAACAGAAGCACTACCTCTTTTAGGGTTTGGGCCTTCAGCTTATTCTCGCATAGACGGTTATCACCAAGTTAACCCAGACATGGACCTGTATATTTATGAACAGCTATATGGACAATCCAGAGTGCTGTCTATGGCTATTAAACCAGAGGATCAACAATGGTTTCAGCTATTAGGTCAGTTTTACAGGATGGATGGTAAGACGACCGCTCAATTGTCTAATAAATTAAATTGGTATTTGCGCTGGCTTCAACTGTCGGGCTTTATAAAGAATCAGACATTAACAGAAAAAGGCCTACGCTATGCCCACACTTTTGTCTATAATTTTAGAGCATATTTACCTAATCCGATTTCAGATATAACTTACATTGAGAATCCGGTAATATATGAGGCAGAGCGGGCATTTGCAAGTATTTCAATTCAACAAATGGAAAATACATTGAAATCGTCTAGTATTTTAGGCATGAATGTAAAATAATTTATCAAAAGGTATTGACAGTTTGGGGTCTTGGACTTTATAATCAATATCAATTAAATAATCTCTATCAAGAGAGGTGGAGGGACTGGCCCTATGAAACCCAGCAACCTTGTCAAATGACAAAGGTGCTAATTCCAGCGAAAGTGTTGCTTTCGAAAGATAGATCAAAATTGGTGCTTAACCTCTCTGTCTTTCGATAGAGAGGTTTTTTTATAACCTCTTTATGCGATGAGGTGATTTTTTTGCCTATGTATTACAAAATATTGAATAGGAGGTATAATATGTCTTTGATTATACACCCTGAGCTTGCCTGCTTTTCAGATTTAAAAATAGCGGCACCAGCAAAGGTTGTTGAAACGTTAGAGGATGGGCGCTCCTTAAAAGCGTTCTCCAGTCTAAAAATAGGCGTCGTTAATTTAATGCCAACCAAGGAAGCGACTGAGAGACATTGGTCAAAGCTCTTTTTGAGCAGCCAGCACTGGATAGAACCTATTTGGATTCAAATGGAGAGCCATTTGTCAAAAAATGCAGACCAAACTTATCTTGAAAAATTCTATTTGGACTCTTCAAAGGTTGACTGGAAAGACATAGACGGGTTGATTATTACTGGTGCACCTGTTGAAAATATTGCTTTTGAGTCTGTAGACTACTGGTTTGAATTATGTGAACTGATTGATCAAGCAACGGCGTCACATGTTCCCATTTTAGCCGTGTGTTGGGGTGCTCAAGCACTACTTTACAAGCGGTACGGCATACAAAAACAATCACTTGAAAAAAAATGTTTTGGGGTATTCAAGCATCAAGTCAGTAGCAGTCACCCCATGACCGAAGCACTGCCAGAAGTGCTTTACTTACCCCATTCTCGGCATACGGGTTGGGAAAGACAACAGCTGGAGTGGCACCCAGAACTGGAGGTGGTTATAACCTCACAACAAGCAGGTGTATTTGCACTTCAAGATTCCGAAGGTGATTGGTACTGGAGCGGTCATGCCGAGTACGAATTGGACACCTTGCTAATGGAATACCAGAGAGACATCA
>JBGSUZ010000648.1:0-3757 GCA_041753235.1 Acidaminobacteraceae bacterium | reverse complement strand
GCACAAAAAGGGTTTCTTTAACTCAGTAGTGACTGTAGACCATTGCCAGATTTGCGACGAGGACTTTACAGCCATTCTTGCATCGAGCTTGGCTTTCTTTAAAGAAAGAAATATACCGCACTACAATAAATTCAGCCATACGGGCTTTATGCGTCACCTCATGGTACGTAAAGGTGAAAGAACGGGTGAGATTTTAGTCGCATTGTCAGCTAAAAACGGCACTGAACTGCCCCTTACAGAATTCAAAGACATGTTAATGGCGCTTCCGCTTAAAGGTAAAATTGTAGGCGTGCTTCATGTCAACAACGAGTCTGTTTCTGACGTTTTCCAAGGCCCTTACGAGGTACTTGAAGGCAGAGATCATTACTTTGACGAGATTCTTGGACTCAAGTTCAAGGTCAGCCTGTATTCGTTCTTCCAGACTAACACATTGGGTGCTGAGGTGCTTTATTCTCAAGCAGTAGACTATTTAGGCGGCATAGAGGGCAAGTACATCTTTGACCTTTATAGTGGCACAGGTACGATTGGTCAGATTCTTTCTCAAAAGGCGGCTAAAGTCGTTGGCATTGAAATTGTAGAAGATGCGGTTGCGATGGCAAAAGAAAATGCGGCGTTAAATGGTCTCACAAACTGTGAATTCATTGCAGGGGATGTATTTGAAAAATTAGATGCACTTAAAGGTCAAAAACCAGACATGATTGTGGTTGACCCACCTAGAAATGGCATTATGCCAAAGGCACTTGAGAAGATAATCGACTTTGGTGTGAATGAGATTGTCTATGTGTCATGTAACCCGAAAACGCTGGTTGCAAACCTCGTTCAACTGCGTGAAGCAGGTTATGAAGCGGTGAAGGCGATTGCGGTGGATCAGTTTCCTATGACGTTGCATGTTGAAGCTGTAGTCCTGTTGCAACGTAAAAACGACTAAAATGAATGACTAGAAAATAATATGCAATAATTAAGGATATGAGAGTAGATGCTTTCATGTCCTTTTTTTCGTTGGGTAAAAAAACTCTAATTTATGAATCCAAGGTAAGGTATAGATGAAAAATATCCGCTACATTCCAGCCAAGACAATTGAATATAGAAAGCTTAGAGTAGCGGCTTATTGAAGGGTTAGCACCTCGGGACCAGTTCAATTTGGTAGCCTTGAAATACAAATTGAAACTTATACGAACATGATTGAAAGTTGACCCGATTGGATTCTTGTTGGGGTATTTTATGACATTGGTAGTGGATTAAGGCGAACGGGCAGAGTAGGGCTAGACGATTTATTAAGGAAAGCAAAAAGAGGCAAGATGGATTACATAGTAACCAAGTCTATCAGCAGAGTATCTAGAGATACATTAGAATTATTAAAAATTATAAGGTTTTTAAGAGAGCGAGGAATTAATATGCATTTTGAAAATGAAAATCTGGATTCAATCAAACAAGACAAAGAATTCGAAATTACGCTTCGCAGTATACTTGCACAAGATGAAAGCAGAAACATCAGCGAAAATATTCAATGGGGATTTCAGAGAAAGTTTGAGAAAGATGATATTTTCAAGAATTACAAGAACTTCATGGGATATACATGCGTTGATGGTGAAATTGTCATTGTGCCTGAACAAGCTGAAGTAGTGAGAAAAATATTTGAATTGTATTTACAAGGATTAACATTTGGACAAATTAAGATGTATTTGGAATCGATGGACATAAAAACGGTCACTGGGAAAGATACTTGGGATACAACTACTATTCAAAAAATGTTTAATAATGAAAAATACAGGTCAGAGAACACAGTATTTTGTAAGCGAAAGCCATCCTGCAATTGTTACTGGAGAAGTCTTTGATAGAGTTCAGGAAGAAATGGCGAAGCGTTCAAGAGTGATTCGTCGTGAAGATGGCACAGTAAGCCCAAGTGATAGCAAATACAATGGGAAATATCTTCTAGGCAATCTGTTGGCGTGTGGCGACTGTGCTGCTTCTTATCGAAGAAGAACTGAAAGAGGAAAGGTTGTTTGGCGATGTGCGATTAGAATTGAAAAAGGGAAAGAAGCATGTGCAGTGTCACCTACTATAAATGAAGAGTGGATTAAGGAAAAATTGGCTAATGCTTTATGCACTGAAGTGGATGATGAAAATGCTATAAAGGAGAAGGTTGCAAAAATTAGTATTCATAATAGAATTATTGTGATAAAGGGAAATAATGATGCAGAATGGGTATTTGAGTTTTAAATTTGATAATCCTTTATTTGTTTGTATGAGGTTATGTACAGAAAAAAACGGTATATGATTCATGAATGAATAAACATTAAGATTTATTTAGAATGTTTTGATAAATTATACTGTCAAGAAATTTATTTCCGATTTTAATCTGATTTATGTATTTAAATATAAATTATATACTGTGGGTAAATTAAAATTTATGAAAAGAGGTTAATGTATGAAAAAAATCATTATATTAGGATTAATTTCACTACTCCTTATTAGTAATACGGTTGCTTTTGCGAATGAGGACTATCCTAGAGTATATTCTATTTGTTAATAATTGTTAATCGTACGAATAAATCGCAGTTATAATGTTCTTGAATCAAATTTAATGGTAACTATTAACATCATTAGGCGTTGACAGAGAATAGAACAGTGAAACTTCAATATTTCTGGATACATTTGTCCATAGTGAGTGTTAAACTTTATTATTGAATTGTGATGATTCAATTTTAATGTCGTTACATTCACTATGGATTTTTTATTACGACTATTTTATAAGATGATTTATTACGGATAGCTTTAGGAGATCAGCGATATTTATGTGTGTTCGGTTATATATATTTAAAATTGAAGAGAATCACATAAATAATAATCTCTTCGAATCTGTAATTAACAAACAAAATGGCCTAAGTCATAGAATCATAACCAACATTAACTATATGAGACGGCGTCAAACTTATCTCGCAAAAAAAATGTGCATTTTCATTTTAGATAAATACTATGATAAACAATTAAGTTCAGTTGATTTTACATACACTGAATACGGAAAACCATATTTGATAAATCATAAAGGTTTATTTTTTAATTATTCTCATACGGATGATTTAATTGTTGTAGCAATTAGTAATAATGAGGTTGGAGTAGATGTTGAGTATATTGATCCCAATAACAGAAAACTGCTAAAAAAAATTTTGTCAAAAGATGAGTTGAAGTTAATGTGCGAAGGGGACGTTTTCTATAATAATGCTACTCTTTGTTGGACAATTAAAGAAAGCTATTTGAAGCAAATTGGATATGGATTATTAAGTCCTATGAACCGGATAACGATAAAAAATACTCAAGAAGATAACTTTTATATAATTAATGAGAGTCATATAAGGACATACTGCATTAATAATATAATCATTTCGGTATCTTCAAAATCAAAAATATTTCAAGAAAATATTGAAATGATTGAAGAGGAAGAATTTATAAGATATGTACTAAAAAATGAATAGATGAGTTTCATATATGTCTACTAATATGGTGTAGACGTTTCTACTAGATTACCGTAAATTATCTAACTATGAGTTCAAGAACTGACTGACGATCAGTTTATTTAGTATGAAAATGAACTCTTATTAATTAAGAGTTTTTTTATTTGGCATATGAAAAATACATTAATTATGCAACATTACTGCAATACATCCTAAGTTCCCGAAATCTATAACGAGGGTGGCTCCACCCCTAATGCCAAGTAAAGTTGTTCTTGCTTCTTTGTCATTTCCCCAAACAGTCTTCC
>JBGSUZ010000647.1:0-7776 GCA_041753235.1 Acidaminobacteraceae bacterium | reverse complement strand
ATCGGCTGAGATAATCGCATTAGCAGAACCTAGCGCATTTCGCTTTGCACAAGGACATTCTACCAAACCGGCTATAGGATCGCAAACCAGTCCGAGAATATTTTTTATTGTAAACGCTGCTGCACTCAATGCTTGCTCAGGTGTGCCGCCCATCATTTCAACGATTCCTGCTGCAGCCATTGCAGAAGCCGTTCCGGTCTCTGCCTGACAACCACCTTCTGCGCCTGAAACAGTTGCATTCCTTGAAAATAGGAAACCTACTGCCGCACCTGTAAGCAGCGCACTGACTAATTCATCGTCTGTCTTGCCTCTGTCAATACCTGTGGTTACCAAAGCACCCGGTAAAATACCGCAACTGCCTGCAGTTGGCGACGCCACGATTTTACCCATTGAAGCATTCACTTCAATAACTGACATGGCATTCGTAATTGCTTTAAAAAGCGAGGCGCCAGACAGAGGTTCGTGGGTTTCTCCGTATTGCTTCAGTTTATAAGCTTCTCCGCCAATCAAACCACTGACCGATTTAACCCCAGGTTTTAAGCCTGCTTCTATCGCTTGTTTCATAACGTCTAAACTTGCAGCCATTCTATCGCGTACTTCTGATTCTGTTTTTTTAGTCAGTTCAACCTCACGCTTCAGCATGATTTGCCACATTGGCATTTTATGTTCATTGCAGAGCGCCAAGAGCTCTACGGCAGTTGAAAAGTTATAGGCCATTTGACACCTCTTTCATTATATAAGGTAAACATCTGTTATGCCGGGCATGTGTTTGATGGAATCGATAACGCGCTTGTCCACTTTGTCTGCAACTTCTACCACAATAATACCTTCTCCATCTTTGTTCTTTTTATAGAAGCTCATGAACAATACGTCATGATCATACTGAGTCAAAATAGCTGTAATGCCTAAGAGTACACTCTTTGATGAGGTATGCTTAGCAATAATAGTTGGATGCTCTCCGCTAATGGTGAGGTCAATGCCGTTCAAATGAATGATTTGAATATTGCCACCGCCAATAGACGAACCGATGAGTGAAATTTTAACACCTTCCGCAGTTTCAACTACAATGTGTACTGAATTGGGATGAACGTCCCCTAAGTCTGCTTCTATAAACTCGTACGTGATACCTCTTGCGTCGGCAATTTCAAAAGCTTGCTTTAAATGTTCATCACTCTCGCTATACCCAAGAACCCCCGCTAAAAGCGCTTTGTCCGTACCATGGCCCCTGTAAGTTTTTGCAAATGAACCATGAAGGTAAAACTTCACTGAAAGGATGTCATCACCTGCAAAATGATGGGCCATTTTGCCGATTCTCGCTGCACCCGCTGTATGTGAACTAGACGGGCCAATCATAACGGGTCCGACAATATCAAAAATGCTATAATCTGTCATAAAACACCTACCTTCTCATAAAAATAATCATATTTGAAATACTATATCACAAGCCACTAAATTTTACGATGCAAATTATGTTTTGTAATTTGTAAGAATAATTAAAATTGATTGATGTAATTACAAATCATTTGAATTTATTATAACTTAAATAGCAACCTTGGTAATTCATTATCATATAATTTACTTTTAATAAACAATCGGAGCCCTTTAATTTAATAAAACAAAATATTGCGACACATTTTTTTATTATACTTAAATTCAAGCAATTGTATTTAATTTTTTTCATAGTTAGTTTGATGGTTTTTCGTAGTAACGAATGAAAAAATGTGTTATATTTATTTTGTCCTGTGTACTCAGGGCGAAACAAGACTTTCAGCAAATTTTTCATTCATAACCGTAAGAAATTGTACCATGCAATTTCTAGAACAATCAATTATCATCGTAGCTAACTGCAGATGATTAAAAAATTGGAGGAGGCAGCTCACATGAACAAAAAGCTCTTTATCCCTGGTCCTGTAACAGTAAGGGAAGATGTACTTCAGGCAATGGCTACACAACAAATCGGTCATAGATCGAAGGAAGCTTCTGCACTACAAAAAAGTATCTCTGATAAAATGAGAAAAGTCATGTTTACTGAAAACGTGATCGTCCTTTCAACAACATCAGGCAGTGGTCTTATGGAATCTGCTATTCGTTCTTGTACAGCAAAACGTGCCGCTGTATTCTCAGTTGGCGCTTTCGGAGACAGATGGTACAAAATGGCTGTGGCGAATGGCGTGCCAGCTGACAAATTCTCATCTGAACCGGGTAAACCAACAACACCAGAAATGGTTGAAGAAGCACTTGCAACTGGCAAGTACGACCTTGTTACAATCACACACAACGAAACATCTTCTGCTGTAGAAAATCCAGTAAAAGCAATCAGCGAAGTTGTTAAAAAATACCCAGATGTTATCTTCTGTGTTGATACAGTAAGCTCTATGGGCGGCGCTAAAATTGAAGTAGACGCTTGGGGCATCGACGTTTGTATCACTTCTACACAAAAATGCTTAGGCTTACCAGCTGGTATGTCAATTGCTTCTGTCTCTCAAAGAGCTTATGACAGAGCTAAGACAGTACCTACTAGAGGTCTCTACTTAGACTTAGTAGAACTTTATGACTACGTTCTTAAAAGCGATCAATACCCTTCAACACCATCACTTGCGCATATGTTTGCACTTGACTATCAATTAACTCAAATTCTTGAAGTTGAAGGCATTGAAAATAGAATTGCTCGTCACTCAGAAATGGCAAAAGTTATTAGAGCTTGGGCTACTAAGAACTTTGCAATGTTCGCTGAGCCAGGTTACGAGTCAAACACATTAACAGTTGTTAAAAACACTAGAGAAATCAGTGTTGGTGACTTAAACAAAGAACTTGCTAAACGTGGTTATGAAATTGCTAACGGCTACGGCAACAACAAAGACATCACTTTCCGTATTGCTCATATGGCAGACACAACTATGGAAGAAGTTAATGACCTTCTTAAGAACATCGACGAAATATTAGGCTTAAACTAAACTACTTGGAAAAGTGAGGCATATATCATGTTGAGAATTTTAGCAAATGATGGCTTAGAAGCTTCCGCAATACAAACGCTCCGTGAAGCTGGTCACGAAGTTGTAACTGACTTCCACGACGTTGAAGCGTTAAAAACAGCATTAAGAGATTTCGATGTTATCGTTATCCGTTCTGCTACAAAAATCAGAAAAGAACTTATTGATGCGGTTAAAGACAGCAGACTTAAGCTTATGATCAGAGCTGGTGTGGGCATCGACAATATCGATGTTGCATACGCTGAAGAAAATGGCTTTACAGTAAGAAATACACCAAATGCAAGCAGCGCTTCTGTTGCAGAACTTGCACTTGGTCACATGTTTGCCCTTGCTAGACACATTCACGTTGCTAACGTAACGATGAAAAAAGGCGAGTGGAACAAAAAGCATTATCAAGGCGTAGAACTTGCTGGTAAAACCCTTGGTCTTGTTGGATTCGGAAGAATTTCTAGATCTTTAGCTCAAAAAGCTGATGCCCTTGGTATGAGAGTTGTTTACACTGACCTCTTCAAAATCGAAGGCTATGACCAATTTGAGTACCTTCAATTAAACGAATTACTTCCTAGAGCAGATTTCATTTCTTGCCACGTGCCACTTGCTCCTGGTGCTAAGCCAGTTCTTGGCGCTTCTGAAATTGCTCAAATGAAAGACGGCGTTTTCCTCGTTAACACTGCTAGAGGCGGCGTTATTGACGAAATGGCACTTGTTGAAGCACTTGACAACAACAAAGTTGCTGCTGCTGCATTAGACGTATTTGTTGAAGAACCAACTAAGAACGATTCAATTATCAACCACCCTAAAATTTCTCTTACACCACACGTTGGCGCTTCTACAGATGAAGCTCAAGAGAGAATTGGCGTTGAAGTTGTACAAACTATCATAGGTTTCTTTAAATAATATAAATTAGGAGGCTATTCAATGGCTATCGTAAGACCTTTTAAAGGCATCAGACCTGATGCAAAATTAGTCGAGCAAGTATCTTGTTTACCATATGACGTTATGAACCGTGAAGAAGCAAAGGAAATGGCTAACAGCAACCCTAACTCATTCCTTCGCATCTGTCGTTCAGAAATCGATCTTCCAGATTCAGTTGACGCATACGACCCGCTCGTATACCAAACTGCTAAAAAGAACTTAGATCAATTCCTTGCAGATGGCATCCTCGTTCAAGAAGAAGCGCCTATCTACTACATCTACAGACAACTTATGAACGGTCGTGTTCAAACTGGTATCGTTGCTACAACATCTGTAGACGAGTACCTTAACAACATCATCAAAAAGCACGAATTCACTAGACCAGTTAAAGAAGTAGACAGAATCAATAACTTTGACTTCTGTAACGCGCACACAGAGCCTATCTTCTTATCATACAGAAAAAATGACGAGATCAACCACATCGTTAACGAGTGGATCAAATTCCACATGCCGCTTTACAACTTCACTTCTGAAGACGATTTCCAACATATCCTTTGGGTAATCGACGATCAAGAAAAAGTTGCTAGACTTCAAGCATTATTTGCTACTATCGACTACCTCTACATCGCTGATGGTCACCACAGAAGTGCTTCTTCTGCTAAAGTTGGCCTTAAGAGAAGAGAAGAAAATCCTAACTTCACAGGCGAAGAAGAATTCAACTTCTTCATGTCAGTAATCTTCCCAGATGAAGACCTCTTCATCATGGACTACAACCGTGTGCTCACTGACCTTTACGGCAATACAACTGAAGAGTTCTTTGCTAAAGTTAATGAGAATTTCTTAGTAGAAGAAATTGGCGCTGAAGCTTACAAACCAATGGTTAGAGGCACATTCGGCATGTTCATCGAAGGCAAATGGTACAAACTCACTATCAAAGATGGTCTTTACGACCCAGCTGATCCAGTTGAGCGCTTAGACGTTTCTATCCTTCAAAAGAACTTACTCCACCCTATTCTTGGCATTGAAGATCCAAGAACAGATAAGAGAATTGACTTTGTTGGCGGTATTCGTGGTCTTAAAGAACTCGAAAGAAGATGTTCAACTGATATGAAAGTTGCATTCTCTATGTACCCAACAACTATGGATGACCTTATTTCTATCGCTGATAGCGGCGAAGTAATGCCTCCTAAGTCAACTTGGTTCGAGCCTAAACTCAGATCAGGTCTTTTCGTTCACACATTAGACAAGTAGTCTGATATAAGCAAAAATTTAAGGGATGCGCCCACTGGGTTGCATCCCTTTTTTAGTATAATTTTATTTTCCTAATACTTACACGACTAGGCCAAGTGCCTTATTTTGAATCTGCAAGTAGGTTTCTAGCTGTGTCACATCCTGTACTGTAAATTCATGTACTAAAAATGATGGCTGCACCTGCTCAATGACCTTCCGAATCTGAGACGACTCAAAAGGTTCATGTCTGTCAATCTGCCCAATGTGTCCAAAAGCGCTCATATATTGGTCAAAGAAACTATCCTCTGATTTGAAACCACCGCCTGTCTTACGAACCTTTTCTACATATTCTCCAGACAAGGAACTGTTAAGGTGTATGCCTTTAATCCACTGTGTTGCTTCTCCGAGTTCGTTTAACTTCTCACAAATGTACGTCACAGCCTTAGTTTCCGATTTCAGTTGCGTATTGGTATTCATCATATGCCCTATATCGAGCATAAAGCCTTTGTAGGGGTACTTTATGCCTGACATAAGTTGATTCATAACAGACGCATCTAACAGCGTTAAGCCGGGCCACCACTGGTTTTCCATGAGTAAGAGCAACTCACCATCAAACCCATCAAAAACTTCGTTTATAAGCGATGTAAAAGCCTCTGCTATCTCCTCGTCACTGTAGCTAAATTCGTAGCGGTAACTGTCCTCTAAGGTCACATGACTGACGTGAAAGACCGCATACTCAGCACCAAGTTTAGCAGCCTCCGCTAACTCACGCTTATACCATTTAACCATCGCTTCACGGTTTGAACCGCCGTAAAACTGACTAATAGCTTCTTCTGTTTTGAACTGCGCCATTAAAGGCGCCCTGTCATTTCTCCAAAAGTCTAGCCAAATAGGCCAAAAACACATGTGGACGCCCTTTGCCATAACCTTTGGCACTGCTGCCTCAGACCACTCATCTTGCAACATCAATTCAATGCCGTGGAGCTGATGCTTGTCAAGAAATGCCTGTAGTTTTGTTGGACAACTGCCAAACCGAGCCAAGTCTTTTGGATGGTTGGTCAGGTTCATGAGTCTTAACATGAAATCAAATCCTTGACCACCTGTGATGCCAAAATAAGGCCTGCTGCTGATGGCACAAATGAAATGCTGCCCGGCGTCTGCTTTCTAGGATTATCGGGATTGAAGTCCAATTTGTCTGGTTTTGCAGGTACTTCTGTAGAATAGACAACCTTTAATTTATTGACGCCTCGTTTACGCAGTTCATGTCTAAGTACCTTTGCCAACGGACAAATAGAGGTTTCGTAAAGGTCTGCCACCTTAAACTGGGTTGGGTCCATTTTGTTGCCTGTCCCCATAGAAGAAATAATTGGTATATTGTTATTTGTACAATGTTCTATCAAATGCATTTTCCAAGTCATGAGGTCTATCGCGTCTACCACGTAGTCAAAATTGCCTGCAAAGATTTCTGCACAAGTGTCTGCATTGTAGAGCATGTTGAGAGCCACCACTTCTATTTCAGGGTTTATTTTTAAAATGCGGTCTTTCATTGCATCAACTTTTGCCTGCCCTATCGTATCTTCTAATGCATGAATTTGTCGATTCAAATTGGTCATGACAATCACGTCGAAGTCTACCATGGTAATTTTTCCAACACCGGCCCTTGCTAAGGCTTCAACAGTAAACGACCCAACACCACCTATGCCAAATACAGCGACATGGGCGTTTTCTAAAGCGTTCAACCCAGCTTCACCTATGACCATTTTCGTTCTGGTAAATCTTTCTCTTTCCATTGTGCCTCCGTTAATTCGCTAACTTCATAGGGGTTTCTTCAAAAACTGTTTTCCATGTATCACTTACGGTTTTAATAAGCTGTGGGCCAATTTTTGATATAAATACAACGGTTGATTGCTCAAATTTATTAGGGCTTGGCGTATAGTCAATCAGACTGCCAACCACGTCAAACTGGTAGTCCCCTTCTGCTAGTTGAACATAGCCTTTGACCCTGTAAGCCGATGGTGCAATTTGGTTAAGGAAGTCGGTAAAGGCTTCTCTTGTAAGGGCTTTTTCATCGAACTGCATAGAAAAGGTCTTGGGTTTATTTTCAGGGGTGTTATGACTGGCTTCGTTTCTAATGGTATCACTTTTATTGAGCTTACTTCCCATAAACGCAAAATCTATTTGGAAATGCGAAGACTTCATAACCTCTGCCTCAGCATTGATGGTGCGTACTTCTCCCATAATCTGTTCGTAGGTTTCCATGCTTACGCGGTCAACTTTGTTAATGAGTACCAAGTCTGCAGTTTCCACCTGTCTTTTAACCGTTTCAATGGACGCTAACTGGTCCATAAAGTGATACGCGTCCACCACGTTAATACAGCCACAGTAATCATAAGGTACAAGCGCATAGTCCGCCACCGCTTCAAGAATTTCGCCAATATTTGAAGGGTCTGCAAGGCCTGAGCTTTCAACTAAAACATAGTCAATATCCTTGTCTGCCATTTTGATTAAGGACTCCGCAAAAGATAATTTTAAGCAACTGCAAAAGATAGAGCCTCTTGTCAGTTCTATCATTTCCATGCCCGGATTTTCAAGAATCGGGCCGTCTATGCTGATTTTACCAAATTCGTTCATGACAACGCCC
>JBGSUZ010000646.1:0-4750 GCA_041753235.1 Acidaminobacteraceae bacterium | reverse complement strand
TCATTCTCCTAAACATAGCCTTCTCCCTTCTGTCCAATCATTGGTGTTTTTTCTATATTTTAAACACGCAAAACAATTGTACAATTTTGTTTATATGGCGGTCAATATATTCCAAGTTAAAAAAGCACTTTTTTACTGAATATTCTTCATTTTCAAACATAAAAAATACCCTCATATCATATCTATGACATAAGGGTATTCATTATTCACTTTTTTTATTCACTATCCGAATAGACAAGTTTAATCATATTCTTATTCACGTAATACGTTTTGCCCCTGTAGTCCTTACAATGAACAAACTGAACACTTTCAACAATCTGTGCCATTGCAATTTCCAAGGTTCCCTCTACCTCATAATCGAATAGGGTGTCGTCCTCTAATTTGATTTTAAATAAAGCCATCTTCAGCAACTCCTTTATCGTCAGTTTTTAGTAGTTATTTACTCTATTATAGACTACTTTAACCAGAGGGCCTACTTTTTTAGAGTCGCTTCGTGTAAATATTTAATTCAGTTTCTTTTTCCATATGCTGCTTAATACCCGGTACAATCCTTTTAAAATGATCAGAACTTAAATGAGCTTCTAACGCTGGCATACTCTCCCACTGCTCAATCATTGTAAGAATTTGTGGGTTCTTTACATCTTGATGCAATTCATAGGCAATACAGCCCTCTTCTTGTCTTGTCAGTTCAACAAGCTCTTTATACTGCTCAATGACTGTTTCGACCATTTCAACTTTAGCAAAATTCTTTGCTACTACCTGTATCATATTGATGCCTCCTAGCGCACGAAATTTGTATAAACTTTGCGAACTTTTTCCGGTTCACCTTGTTTTGCCTTACCTTGTTCCGCCAAGTTTAGTAGCCATGCCATATTGCTACCAAGCACGCTCATAATTTGACGCCCTTCATCGTCTTTCTCAACTTCTCCTGCCGCCGCACCATGTATAACATTCCAGTAATTCGAAGTTGGCATGAGCATTTCAGCATACGTTAAATAATGATTGAGCTGATCAAAGGTCGTAACACCACCAGAACGTCTTACCGCAACAACCGCCGTACCCACCTTATGACGAAGCAAGTCATTGCCACAAACATAAAAGGCTCTGTCTAAGAAACACTTCATAGTGCCAGCAATACCCGAATAATAAACCGGTGAGCCGATGATAATCCCATCAGCCGCTTTCATCTTTTGAACCCACTCGTTGACCTCATCGCCAACGATGACACAACGCTCATCTTTATTGCGTTTGCAAGCACCACAGCCTAAACAGCCTCTAATTTGCTTATTGCCCACATGTACAATTTCAACTTCAATGCCATTTTTCTCAAGCTCATCTGCTACCATGCGAATGGCTTGAGAAGTATTCCCCTCAGCCCTTGGACTGCCATTAAATGCAACTACCTTCATATTTATATCTCCTTTTCTGTTTCAAAATGCATTTTTTTATATACCCTGATTGTGAAGCGCTTAACTTTATGCTATCATTATAAAAATTAAGTTTAAAACGAGCAAGTACGCACTATTTAGTGCTATAGTACCCAAAATGATACTACGGAGGTTACAACCCATGAGTAATACTAACCCAGTCCAATTCAGAAACAAAAATTATAGCTGTACCTTTGAAATAACCATGGATCTGATTGGTGGAAAATGGAAGCCTATCATCATTTGGCATTTAGGCACTAAAGGTACCCTCAGATTTAACGAACTCAAAAAACAGTTACCCCATATTACCCAGAAAATGCTCACCCAACAACTTCGGGAGCTAGAAGCAGATAGTTTGGTAGAGAGAAAAGTTTACCCACAGGTTCCACCAAAGGTCGAATACACACTAACACCAACCGGCACTTCTCTCATGCCAATCCTCAGTATGATGTGTAAATGGGGCGAAGGTTATTATGAGGAAAATCAATTCGAAATGAGGGAATCCATTTGAATACGAAAGAACTCGAGAAAAAAATTCAAGAAGCCCAAAACATGACAGATTTTCTAGGTCTCTGCGAGACGCATGCAACTTTTAACGCAAATTTCATTTCTACCGTTGAAACCTATATGGCAGCTAATGGATTAAAAAAAGCTAATGTCATACGCACTGCGCACATACAAAAAAACTATGCCTATGAAATATTCAGAGGTGAAAAACAGCCCTGTCGGGATAAAGTCATTTGCTTTATATTTGGACTGAGCATGTCGGTTACAGACGGTCAGTAGCTACTTCGTGCCAGCGGCCTAGCACCACTAGACGCCAAGAAAAAACGAGATGCGACTATTCTTTATGCACTTGCTAGAAAATGTAGCCTAGTTGATCTGAACATTATGTTAGACAACTTAAACTTAGAGATTTTTAGTTTATGCTAGTGAGGGACTGCTATGGTGCTTAATACGTGCATTGACGGACGCTATCAGCTCCTACATCAAATTGGGAAAGGTGGCTTTTCAAAAGTTTACTTGGCAGACGACCTTCGTCTTAACGAAAAACGCGCACTAAAAATTGGGACTGGCGAATCACCCTGTTGCTTTCTCAAAAAAGAAGGTCAGCTTATGGCGAAGCTCAAGCACCCTCACCTGCCACATATCTATGACCTTATTCATGAAAATAACCGTACAATTCTAGTCATGGACTACATAGAAGGCATGACTTTAGAGGCCTACTTAGAAAAAAACGGCCCACTTTCTCAAGCAGAGTCTATGATGCTTATGCAGCAACTCTGCTGCGTTTTTACGTACCTGCATAACCAACAACCCAATCCCCTTATACACAGAGACCTAAAACCCAAAAATATTCTTATAACCAATGACTTGAAACTCTACTTACTAGATTTTGGTTCTAGCAGAACCTTCAGCATAGATAAGTTAAGCGATACAGCTTATTTAGGGACAGTAGGTTATGCACCACCAGAGCTCCTTCAAGGTGCTCAAACAGACGAACGCTCAGACATTTACAGTCTTGGCGTCACCTTTTACCAAATGCTCAGCGGTTGTCTCGACACCCAGCTGTTATTTGGAACGGACGCTAAACCGCCCTGTACGTCAGAAGTGTTTGAGATTGTCCAAAAATCCACAAAATTTCATCCGTTTGAGCGCTACCAAAGTGTAGCAGAACTGTCTGAGGCTCTCGCTAACTGTCAGTCCAACGGACAGGTTGAAGAAAAAAACGCAATTCACAGAAAAAAAACGCCTTTAAAGCGCCTTTCATTGCCTCTGCTAGTCATCACGGCTATGCTCATAGGTTACTTACTGCCAATAGGCATACAATGGGCTGACAGTCAGGTAAAAACGCCTATAACCATAGCTTCTGATCTGAGCCCAAAAGTTGCTGCTTTAATAGACAAAACCATTACATTAAGAGCTTTTAATGACCAATATATGAGTTTGAAACCAAAACAGGAAAATGCACTATACGCAAATCTCAACACGGCTGGTGTAAATGAGCAGTTTCTTTTAGAAGAAGCAAGCCCGGGTCTCGTATCTCTAAAAGCCGCAAATGGGAATTACTTAGGAACCAGTCATTTGGGCAAAGGTTTTTTATTTGCTAGAAGTAACACCGTAGGACAAAGCGAATCCTTCCAAATGCAGTATCTTGGCACGAAAGAAGGTAAAGTATTTTTCTGTCTTCGGGCACTCAGCGGCTATTACTGGACTTCTGACATATCTGACAATGGTCTAATGACCCTACGCGCACAAAAACTAGGGGGTGGCTGGGAAACTTTTTATGTGGATGTAGTAGAATAAAATTTCTAAAGGTAAGCTGACAGCTTACCTTTTTTTGTTGCCAACGCCCTACAATGTATTTAGATGGTTTAATAAACCAAAATTGTTTAAAGGAGCGTGTCAACTTATGAAACAAAAACGCCGCCAGTGGCTTGCAAGGCTCATAGCCTTTGCGATGCTAATCACTTTAATACCCGTATTCCCTGCCGCGTCCAGCTTTGCTGCAGATGCTTTTACCAAGGTAAGCGGTAACATTCAGTTACCAAGTGGACTGACTGTTCCAGAGGGTAAAACTTTTGTCATGTCAATTCATGGATACGATAACAGCAAGACAACCGTTTCAATTGCCTCTGGTCAACATTCAGCAAGCTATGCGCTTGACCTAGAAGTTTCTTATTCTCCAAAACTACGGTATAAAATTTTAGACGATGCAGGCCTAAACATTGTGGCAGCTGGCTATTATGCCGAAGAATCAGGCTCTCCTTCTATTACCTACAATTATAATAAAGGACTAACCTACACCCCCGAAATGGCTGGTTCCACTAAAACCGCAGACTTTAACCTCCAAAGCGGCGTCCGTGTCAGTGGTCAAATCAGTCGTCCAAATGGCGCCAGCACCACTTTGTCAGTGCCTTTAAACATGGGACTAACCGACGCTAACACAAACAATAACTTTGGTTTCCCTGTCACATTGCCTTCTGGAAGCACACAGACAGCTTATAGTTACGTTGTAACTTCCGGTTCAGCCTACCATATTTCCTATGCCCTTGCGCAGGGCTACTCAGGTTATGACCTCACCACGAACTATTACGACGAACAGCCAATTGACCTAAGCACAGCTGACTTAGATAACGTCAACATCACATTGCAACAAGGCTATCATGTCAGTGGTATTTTAATGCTGCCTGAAAACGTTCCAACACCAAGCGACAGCATTTCATTCCAAGTGATGGCTGAAGAAGTCGGTGGTCTCCACCGCTATTATTCTGCTCAGTTCTCTAAAATGACTAATGCCTATGGCAGTATGCAACAAGGTG
>JBGSUZ010000645.1:0-5995 GCA_041753235.1 Acidaminobacteraceae bacterium | reverse complement strand
GACCATCATGACATAGATAGCATCGAAACCATAAGAATTTTGCGCAGGATAGCTGGAAATGAACAGCTTCCCATTATTGCGTTTGGAGATCATGCAGACATAGGCATTCTAAGAAAAGCGGCTTCAGTGGGGTGCACTGAGTTTATACTTAAACCATTTGCAGACGAAACCTTCATAGAGAAAATCTCAAAGCATATAGAGGAAATTATTCATAGTGGAGAAACAGGCGAGCGTAAAATTAAAGAAAACCATACCAGAGCCCATGAAGAAGCTGCCTTACACTGGAACAACAATTTTATAATTGGCATTGAGTTTATAGACAATGAACATAAACAGATATTTGACAGCTATGTGCAATTGTATGAAATGATGAAAGAAGGGCATGGACACAAATATTATAGAGAGTTGCTACAGTTTATAAAAAACTATATTACGCTACATTTTAATCATGAAGAGACATTTCAACAAGAAATAAGCTACACTAAGTTTGCAGAACACCATGAACTACACGAACAATTTAAAGCAAAAGTTGAAAAACTGTACGAAATTCACAAAGATAAAGACATTAGTAATCAGGATTTGATTCAAATAAACTTGTTTATAAAGGATTGGCTCATTCATCACATTTTGATTGAGGATCGTAAACTTAAGCAATTCTATCGAGAGTATGAGAAGCTGGTTAAAAGATAATTGAGTATACTCCCATTGAAAGAAGGTAATAGCAATGAACAACCTCAAAGCCTCCATTATTAAAATAGCTAAAGCAGCGCTCAATACCTTTAAGGCTTTTCCGGCAGCGAATGCCTGTGCGCTGGGTTTCACGCTTATTACCATGATTAGAATACAGCTGGACTGGCCAGAGCAGGAAGCGTATAACTTTCTGTTCAATTGTCTGCACTTAGGATTTTCCGTTGGTGTTTTTTTTAGTTTGGCAGCCATTGCCTATACAAAAAGTCGCTGGAATGACCCTAAGAAATTTTGGACAGCCAATCTGCTAGGTGTACTGTCGGCATTAATGGCCTTCCTAGGGCTCTACTATCTGGGTGCAGATAAAACGCAGACAGCAGCTCAGTTTTTATATGTTTCTGATATTGCAGCATCTAGGGTAGCTGTGACTATATTGGTGAGTTTAATAGGACTAATTGTCTTTGCAGCCATTCCAAAGGCGCGTTCAGACTTTGCACGGGCTTTCTTTATGGTTGAAAAAGCTTTCTTTATAGCGCTTATTTACGGTGGCGTCATGATGGCGGGCGCCTCAAGTGTAGCAGGGGCGGTGGAAGTACTGCTCTATTCTAGTATGAGTGAAAAAGTCTACATGTATATAGGCGCTATTGTATTATTTTTAGCCTATACCGTATTTGTCGGGTACTTTCCAGACTTTAAAAGTCAGGAAGCAGATGAGCGCTGGGAAACAACTCAGAAACAGCCTAAATTTATAGAAGTTTTATTTCTAAACATTATGGTGCCCCTCATGGCGGCACTGACAGTTGTTTTACTGGCATGGGCGGTCAAAACCATGCTCACAGGAGATTGGCCGTCATTTATTCAACTCTCTAGTATAGCCATCGGGTATTCAGTGAGTGGTATTTGGCTTCATATAATGATAACCCATCACGAAACAAGCCTGGCAAAGTGGTATAAGCGCCTCTATCCAGTAGCGGCATTGATTGTGTTAGCCTTCGAGGCATGGGCGCTCCTTGTGCAGCTCAGTAAGTATGGCCTTAAGACAACAGAATACTATTTTGTACTCGTTTGGGTTGTTACCGTGTTGGCAGTCATTTTGCTATTTGCAATTAAAGACCGTGCCCATATGCTCATAGCAGCTATGGTTTGTGTCTCTGCCATTATTTCTGTGTTACCAGTTGTAGGTTATCAAATACTGCCTATACAGATGCAAATTCATCGGCTGGAAGGGCTTTTGGAGACTAACGGCTTACTGCAAAATGGGACGTTAGTACCTGCAAAGACTGAATTGCCAGTGCAGTTAAGGTACGCTATAACAGATTCTGTACTTTTTTTAGCTTATGAAAGAAATACCGAATTACCAATGTGGTTTGACAAGAAATTGGGAGAGATAAAGGAATTTAAAGATAAACTTGGGTTTGACCAGCTTAGAGAGGCCACGGGGACAGATGTTTACCTTGCAAATAATACAATGGCAACTTACCTACAGCTACCGAGTGAGCCTATTTCTATAAAAGGCTATGACTGGATGGTCAACATACAGCAAATGGAACGCATTGACAATCAAACGTCAGTCAGTATTAAAGGCGGTAATGGGACTTATCAAATTGCTTGGACAGCCAATGAACCAAGTGTGCCAGAACTGCGCATTAAAAGAGATGGTAAGACATTGCTGACTCAGAGTTTGCAAGCCTATTTAGACAAACTAATGGATAAATACCCACCGAGTATGGAAGGGCCAAAAACAGCAACAATCAGCGATATGACCTTTACAATAGAAACTCCAGAAGTTTCTGTCTTGTTGGTATTCAATAACGTCAATGTAGACCTTGACATAAGCCGAGATAAGCTAAATTATTGGGTAAATTTAAATGCAGTTTATTTTAAGGAAAAATAGAGACAAAAATGCAAAAGAAGCACACTATAGTGCTAAGTTACTAAGGATATGTTAAGGTTTCTCATGTTACAATAAAGGTGAACAAGCACCACTGACCATTCACCCCATTGAAGGTCACGTATGATTTTACCGGTTAGGCCGAAACCTAACCGGTCTTTTTTAGTTTCAGTACTATAATATTAAATCAATTAAGTTTGGAGAATATAACAATGTTTAAGTGGACAGCTGAAAAAAAATATAAGCAAGTAATTATCGCCTGTGCGATTGTAGTACTGTGCTTGTGGGCATTCTTATTTTACTACTCGCCGTACAACCTTAGCTATATGGTTGCTAGCGATCAAAATAAACTCATAATGGATGGGCCTATTAAAATTATAGCTGTAACATCCAGAAACTCAAAACAGGCATTTGCAATTCTAAAACAGCAGACAACTGTGAGTCTAATTATCTTTTCTATAAATCTAGGATGCTTTATAACCCTTATGGGGGTACGTGAAAAGAAAGCAAATTTACAATGGCTATTGTGTGCTTTATTTTTTATTAATGCTATTTTAGGATTTGTTTTTTATTTAATTTTTGTTACCCCAACGAAAGGCTACCTTATTCATAAAGGCTTTTCTACTAGTATTGCAGCAGTGCCATTAGTAAGTTGGATGCTTATACAGGCTTTTAGTTACGGTTATGAGAAGCTAATGAAAAAGCCAGTTGTGATGAGGGCTGGTTATGTTATTACTTTTATTTTTATTGGCATGGTTTTAATAGACTTGCTTAAAAAGATGATTCTATAAGTGCTTAGTAATACACTAAAATCTTTTATTCTATTCCGCCTTCTTCCGATTAATCAAATTAGTAACAGGAATAATAACGCTACTTAAATTCTTGTCTCTAGGATATGCTAAGTAGCGTGGGTGCCACTTGGGGTGGAATTTACGTTTGTATTGGTAGAGTCCCTCGAAGGAATAGAGACGACCCCCGTGGGTATATAAGAAACCGGCAAGTCGTTCAGCTTGTGTGGGATAGCCCTGTTTACCTACGTTAGAGAGTGGTGCCATGCCAAAGTTAAAGTGTGCATACCCTTCAGCTTGAGCCCAGAGGAGCAGTTGAATAAATAAATAGTCCATTAAGCCATTTGGGCCGTTTGGCAAAAATCGCATCAGGTCAACAGATATTTCATTCATTTGTTGATAGCCTGGCATTAAAGAGGCAAAAGCAACTATTTCTTGTTGTTCATTTCTAAGGACTGCAACAGGCGAGTTTCTTAAATAATCCGCGTTGAAGAATCCTAGGGAAAATTGCTTCTCAGTACGTCCAGACAGCCAAATGTCGGATATGTGTTTTAAAATAGGCAATTGTGTCTCTATGTCTGAAGCACTGAGCATTTCAAAGACATAGCCATTTTTCTCAATGCGGTTTCTCGTATTGCGAAATCCTTTAAAGCTGGTAGATTCCATGCTGAACTCAGTTAAATCCACAAAGGCTTCCTCACCCAGCTTGAAGAAGGAATAGCCACTATCGTGCATCGTAGGCAGTAAGGCATTTGGAATTTGATAAAAAACTGACGTTAAGCCAAAGCGTTCGCCCATGCGCCTAAAGGATTCAATAGCCTCTTTGAACAATACTTCATTTCCAATCGGCGCACCTAGGGCAATTAAGGTATCACCAGACTTTTGATAGGCAATCAATACTTGATCGTCTTGGTACCAATAAAGTCTTTTATCCCCTAAATACAATAAATGCGTATGACTAGTCCCATTATTTTGAGCTAAGAAGGCATCTAGTTTTTTATAATCGCTTTGATCCAACGGAAATTTATCCAAAACCGGTTTTTGAGCAGTATGTGTCCAAACAGTATAGATGGTCCATGAAATAATCAGCGCTAAAAGGCCATTAAAAATAAAGTCGTCCGAAGTAAATTGGAGCATACTAATGCCTGAATGGGTTTTCAGGAAAGCTAATGGATGTGGTTGTCCAGAGAGGACGTAAAGACCCGCAAAGAAACCCGTAAGCAGGTAAGTGCCAATGAGTCTGCGTATATTCACGGGTGCCGATACACGGTTAAAGACAGGCTTAGATACGGCTAGAAGTGCAAAAACCGTCAGTAGGTAAATCAATTCTTCATAGTCAAAGCCTTTTACAAATGTAGAGACACCACCAAGAGCAAGAAGAAGCATTGAAGCAAGCCATGCACGATGAATACCCAGTCTAATATCTTCAGCGAGCATGAGCACGAGAAGTCCAATAATCAGAGAAATACGGTGTGAGAACTGCAGTAGCGGAATACTCAGCACTTTAGACATGAAGCTGATTCGGTCAGGCATGCCGGGTGTAGAGGCAGAAATGACCAATAGTAGGCCGCCCAAAAGAATAAGTACATAAAGCCCCTTAGAAGCAATTTCACTAAAAATCATAGTGGGGCTACTAGTATCTACATCCTTTAGTTCTGGCAGGTGTAAGAAGTGTTGAAGTTTGCGGCTGATATAATGAACGCCTCTGAGCATTTCACCAAAGGCCATGAAAGCACCTAATATAAGTGGCAACAAATAGTAGAAGAAACGGAATAGCATCAATATGGCAAGCGCTTCCTGAGGGGGCACGCCAAAGACACCTAAACCGGTAAGTAGCATCAAATCAAAGGTTCCAAGACCGCCAGGGATCATACTGGAAATACCTGCGGCAGTTGCCAGACTGAATAGACCAATCGCTTCTAAATAGCTAATGCCAGGGTGTATGTTAACCGCAATAATCCAAAGAACAAAGGCGGCAGCAGCCCAGTCAAAAGCAGAGACTAACGTTAGAAAAAGTCTCGTAATGGTTTCTTCATGATCTTTGCCATGAGCAAGACTGACACTAAATTTTGATAGTTTTATTTCTGTAAACCAGCAAAAAATAGGGACATAGAGCATAAAGCCTATCATAAGAATCGGCAGCCAGCGATAGGTATGAATCAATGGTCGGATATGAGTCAAACCTGTTAGGTTGAAGACCATGAGGCACCCGAGGCCTGTGATAGTTGCGGGTATAATTAAAAAACCCATGCGCTGAATGACTTTTTCAGTCATCACTTCATCTTTATAGAGCAGTAGTCTGGCACCGATTCCCCCTAGACCACCAAAACCTGCAATGTTGTTAAAGGTATTGGAAATCCAAGAGACGCGAACAATCCGCAAGTAGGGGATAGAGAGCTTCATGCGCTTTAGGACAACATAGTCATAGAAAGATGTAAGCCAGACTGCAATCAAGCTGACGACCATAAACAGCAATAGCATAGGCAGGTTAAACGTACGCAGTAGCTTTAATGTTTCTCCGAAGCTAAGGGATTTAATAAAGCGACCGCCGTCCATAAAAATTAGGCCAAGAGCGGCAAATCCGACTAAGTACCGAACAAGCTGCTTTAGTTTTTCTTCTTTTTTAGGG
>JBGSUZ010000644.1:0-5184 GCA_041753235.1 Acidaminobacteraceae bacterium | reverse complement strand
CTTCCTTCAGATTCGCAGTCACCCACGACACCCTTGCTCTTGGCTAACGGTTGGCACTACCAGCCTCCGTATCGGACTTGCACCGACTAGAGTGCGCCCATGCTGGGCGCACCAAAAAAGCCACCGCGGATTGCGGTGGCTTAGAGTGTATGGGAAAAATGCGCCAAGACTTAAAGTAGTTTTACACAACAAGAAAAGCATAAATAAGGTTATTAACCCAATATTTATTATTTCAAGATATAAAAAAACAGACATGTGGCAACCTATTTTCTAATACAATCCTACCGCAATCACAACGGGTCAACAAAAAAGTCTCGTAAAATACTGCGAGCTTTTACATCGAATAATCCAGTTGTTTCTTGTTACGGGTTTAGAATCGTATTAGTTTTTCATGGCTCCATTCACCTCTGATTATGTCTTTCACGTTAAATATAATTCACAAATTAGACCATGTCAATTCTTTTTTTCGATTTAATTATTTTTACGTCTTCTTAGCAGAACTGTCTCTATTAATTTGACTCACTTTTGCATATAATAAAATTTAACAGCTTTGGGCGTAATTTTTAGTCATGTCCTCAGTTAAATTCATAAACTAAAGGAGCCTCAAATGAAAAAAACTCTATTATCTTTATTTGCTGCAATATTACTTATAACCGTAGCTGTGCCAAGTACATTTGCCGCTACAAAACCAGTTGTGGTAAGCGTTGACGGAAAAACGGTCACGCTTGAGGAATTTACCAAACTCTATAAAATTTTAGAGCATTCCTATATTCAAGCATACGGCGAAGATGTCATGCAACAATCCATTAACGGTAAAACTGTCAAGCAGACCCTCCAAGAACAACTCCTGCAAGATTATGTGAACCGTGAACTCATTAAAACTTATTTTGTAAAGAACAAAATCACCATCGACAAAAAAGCCTTGGAAAAAGAACTTAAAGATTTCATGGCTACAGTTATAAAGGATGCAGATACCGCTAAATTCTATAAAGCAAATGGTATCAACAGCACTTTTATTAAAACAGTACTCACCTCCGAATATAATGCCACTAAATTCAATAACCTTTTTGTTGAAGCCCTAAAGAAAGATACAAAAAAATTAGAAGCTGCTTATGCTAAGGAAATTGTTAAGGTAAACGCCCGTCACATATTAGTGGCAGACGAAGCTACCGCTAAACAGACCCTTGCAAGACTTCAAGCAGGCGAAGATTTTGCAACACTTGCCAAAGAACTTTCTATAGACCCAGGCTCAGCGGTTGAAGGTGGCAGCCTAGGTTTCTTTAAAAAGGGCGTCATGGTTCCTGAATTTGAAGCGGCTGCTTTTTCAACACCTGTTGGACAAATTTCTCAGCTTGTAAAAACACAGTTTGGCTATCATATTATTAAAGTGGATGAGAATACAACACTCAAGTCATTGATTGACATGGGTGCAGATGCAAAGGAAATAGATACCTATAAGCAAGAAATATTGACGCGCCTCGCCAAAGAACAGGCAGATGCTAAACTTAAAGCGTTAGCTAAGGCTTCAAAAATTGCTAAATATCCAGATAAAATCAAATAGACTGCAGTTCTAAACTGAAAGGAGATTTTCTATGAAACCTATTGAAAGTGTTGAATTTAAAACGAAGGATCAGCTTTATAAATTTATGAATATTAAACTTACAGGACTCATTGGCGATGAAACTGACTGGTTGGCTAACCTTTCTAACGCTTCTGCGCTGTTTTGGCTACTGATCAAGGATATTAACTGGGTTGGCTTCTACCTTGTCAAGCAAGATGAACTTGTTCTTGGGCCTTTCCAAGGCAAACCTGCCTGTGTCCGCCTTGCTCACGGTAAAGGTGTCTGTGGTACAGCTTGGGCTGAGGACAGCGTTCAGCTCGTTTCCAATGTCCATGACTTCCCAGGCCACATTGCCTGTGATGGCGCTTCGAATTCGGAAATTGTACTACCAATTCATGCAGATGGCAAAGTTGTCGCAGTACTAGACATAGACAGCCCTCACCTTAACCGCTTCGACGAGGAAGATAAGGCAGGGCTGCTCAAGGTTGTGGCACTGCTTGAAAAGTATGTGGATTGGGCTACCGTTTGTAAGTAATACTACTTCTTCGGCTTAGTCGGCTGATTATACACCAAATCGAAAATATTGCCCGTCATGTCTATGCAGACCTCGCCCGGTTCGTCTCCGAACACAATGCGTCTGCTCCGACCGTCTTTTATCAGCGTTACGTACAGCTGATAAGGCGGTCTTTTTCTTTGCCCTTCCCAAGTAATGGTGCTGTTTGCAAGAGGTAGTATATACTCTAAATAGTATTTATTTACATCTACTTTCCTAAAAATAATCGGAAAACTCACGTCACTCCCGATTTCTTCTTTATAAGTATACACATGGCCCTTCGAGTCCACAAATCGCATGGCTTCTAGTGGTGCTTCCAGTTTTAAACTTAGTTGCTCTGGTTCGCCTCTGGTGGTTATGGTCATGCTGACTTTTTCATAGGCTAAGAACCTGTAGGGTTCATTGGTCATTTGCTCTCCGAAAGCGTTGACCTGTCCGCGCCAATGGTTCCATGCGCCTGTAAGGCTTGCCGTTTCAATGCCCAGTGCTTGAATTGCTTTTTGTGTTTTTGCTTCTCCTGTCGCGTTCATAGGGTCTGTCACCACAGCTCTCAGTTTCAGCTGATTCGCCTTAGGCAGTTCAAAGGCCTTTAATAAGATGGTGCTGCCTGCCGCTAGGTTCTGGTGGGTTTCCAGTAGCATTTCCGCCTGACCTTCGTAGGTTATATATACCTTTAGGTTCAGTCTGTCTTTGTCGGGGTCATTTACTTGGAGGCTGACTTGAACTTTGTCGCCTTCGTAAAGGGTCGTCGGTTCAATGTGGGTGAAGCTTACCGTTGGGGCGCTGTTGCTGACGGTGGTTATTTGGAAACTTTTTTGTTTTTTAATGACTGGGTTACTGCTGTCGTAAGCAGTAACAGTGAAGCTGTAGGTCTTGTCTGCTAGTGGTGTGCCATTTATGGTTCTTGTAATGTTGAAGCTCACGTCCTGCCAGTCTCGTTCTGGGTAATTCTCAACCCTTACGTTGCCCCAATCTTTGTGCAGTGTCACTTTACTGAATATTGGCGTCTGACCGTCATACATTTGTATTTCCAAATGGTGTGCCAATGGGTAGCTTGTCCAGAGGTCGTGGAAGACCACGTTATTTCCTGTCTGGAATTTAGTCAGGCTATGTTCTGGGTTCTCTGGTTTTAACTTGGCGTCTAGTAATAAATTCATACCCGCCACTATTTGGTCTGTGACTGGGTCGCTCCACTCACCTTCTATGTCTTTTACTCGGTAGCTGACAATATAAGTTTCGCCAGTTTCCAGTGCTTTGGTTATACTGGTGTTCAGTGGCCCTCTTGTGACTTCCCATGCATCGGCATAGAGTTTTTTAATGCCCCATTCGACTTCTGTTATACCTCTAAGGGGTTGAGAAACATGGTCGAGGTCTTTGCTCATGCTGTCTCTTGTGGTTAAAACAAATGGTGCAGTTGGTGTCATGCTCAACTTCATACTGGCGATTGGCTTTCTATGGACTAGGACTTCAATGGTGGTGTCATCTTTATTCCAGAGCCTGTAGTCACTGAAACGGTCGTCGTAATTTGGATTGTCCTGTACTTTTGGTTGGATTTTGTAGAGGCCCGTTTTGCTCAACTTGGCGTCCCAGTTGGAGACGGTTTTGTTGTGGTTGACATCGGTTCCAATTGGGCTTTCTAGGGCATTGGGGTCGTGGTTGATTTGCAGGGCAGAGGCATTCATGGGGTCGCCTTCCATGTCGTAGTACAGTTGGTCGTATTTCAGCGTTTCGTCTAGTAACAGGGTTACTTTTGTCTGGTATTTCAGGTAGTCGTAGTCTGCTCTGAGCTGTGTGCCGAATGCGCCAAAACTGCCGCTTATTTTATTGGCTGAGCTTTGGTTGAGAAGTTTTCTCATGCTCATGGCGTTGACGACTGGGGTTGATAGGGTGCGTGGGTCTTTGATGAGGTTTGGCGTGTTCTGCGGTGTCTGTGCGCTGCTGCCTTTCAAATTGATAGCATAAACCTTGCCATCGAAGGTCAGAACGATGCATTTTGTGGTTGTGTAACCGCCTTTCTCTTCATTGTAGAAGCTTGTCTTTTGAATGTTCATGCCCTGAGTGAGCTGGGTTGTTGCATTGCCATCGAATTTGAATAAATCGCCTAGGGGGTTTAAGTAAAAACTGGCTGTGCTGTCTGCGGTGTCGCTATATGCGTTAAAGTACCTTTGCATAATGTTGTCATAAGATTCACCTATAAAGGCACGTCGATTTTCTGTGATTGGCAGGTACGCCCACCCGCTTGGTAAGTCGATGACATAGCGGTCAAAACTCTTTTTTTGTTTATAGATTAAGGTTGATCTACTAGATAGTTGAATGGCTTGGCCTGTATTGAATTTTATGTCCAGAATACTTGGTGCTTCGCGACTTTTCATGCTGTCTGGCGGTGACATGTTTGTGTAGCCGCCTTTATGTGCTGTTAATTTCTCAATTTTCCCGCTAAACTCTCGCATGTTTATGCCATAAGTTAGTACATAGCTGCCATTAGAATTTTGCCAGTCGCCTGAGTAGCTTTGCCAATAGATTTGGGTTTTGTTTTGATTTTTTAGGTAGACAATCATCATTTTCTGAGAAAAATCCGTCATGTCTGTGTAGACTATTTCGGCGTTATTGGCAATGAGAATAGCATTTTTTAAATTTCGGTCGTAGTTATAATCCGGTTTATTGAATTTGTAAAAGTTGCCATACCTAATGTAATAATCTGCCCTTGTGTTGTCTCTTCCATTATAGAAGGATATGCCGCTAATGAAGTCGGAGGTTATCGGAATAAGCCCGCGACCGCTGACTGCAACTTCTTCAATGTCGTTTTTTGTGTTATAGCTGCTATAACTCGGCTGATATTTTTCGGTTAAGTCAATCGCTTTAGTCGCGTAGTTTGGGTTAATGTCATAACCATTTCCGCTGTCTTGAAGGTATTTATAGCTTGAAAAGCTTCTGACTTCGTGGGTATTATTTCTGAATGTATAGCCATTTAGAACAACTGGATATTCTGGCGTGTCTACGTTGGTAACCATGTAGGATTTGCCGTCTTCTAGTTTTATAGCTATGCCTTTAGGCTCTGCATTTTTCCTAA
>JBGSUZ010000643.1:0-6831 GCA_041753235.1 Acidaminobacteraceae bacterium | reverse complement strand
ACAAAATGAATCCTTCTGTATCTCCCTTCAGGGACTATCACACTTTGATTATTAAATTCAAAATTGTCGTATATGATGCCATCATCCATCTGAATAATAAAAGGGATCTCAATCTCTAGCTTATCTAGGCATGACACAATTTGCTCAATAGGATAGGAGGATCCCATTCCGGTAAAATTGGCATTCGCTCGAGTTTGATTACTTGATATTCCTAAATTATTGAAATAATTAAGCAAATTTACACATTTAAACATATTAACTCCTTTCAGCCATTAATGCGCAACTCGTTCATCAAGTCATTAAACATTTGAAAGTTGAGTGACTGATCACCATCGCTTAATGCTTCACTTGGTTCAGGATGTATTTCTACCATTATTCCATCTGAACCGCAAGCTAGTGCTGCCTTACTCATTGGTATAATCAAATCTCTTCTTCCCGTTCCATGACTTGGATCAACAATTACTTTCATACCTAACTCTTTTTTTATTATTGGTACAGAACTTAGGTCCAAAGTATTTCTAGTGTATGTTTCAAAAGTTCTAATACCACGCTCACAAAAAATAATTTGTGTATTGCCTCTACAAGCAATATGTTCTGCTGCCAAAATCTATTCCTTGATAGTTGCTGATATTCCCCGTTTTAATAGCACGGGTACATTAAGATTCCCGATTTCTCTAAGCAAATCATAATTGTACATATTTCTAGACCCTACTTGAAGAATATCAACATACTTCAACATAGTACTTAACTGTGAAATTTCCATAACTTCTGATATAACCGGTAAATCATATTCCTCTGAAGCAGCTTTTAATAACTTTAATGCATCTAACCCTAGGCCCTTAAAAGCGAGGGGATCTGTACGAGGTTTATATGCACCACCTCTAAGAATAGTGCCACCTTTTAGTTTAACCTCTTTAGCACAAGCAAATAATTGCTCTTCAGATTCAACTGAACACGGGCCAGCAATTACTATAGGTGCATCTTCTAATACAGCTACTGTACTTTTATCTTTCGCTTGAATACTCAAAATTCTATCAAACATAAATCTCCTTATAGGTAATTTCTATACCTGTTTGTTTGACATCTTTTAATTGCAATACATTCAGCTTCTATTAACCATTCTGGTCTGCAAACAGCGCCTTCTAAAATGAGATAAGGACAATTTATATAGGTTTGGTATCCCATAAAATCATTAATCAATTTATAATCAGAAGGGTCTCTTAAGTAAATAATCATAATTTTCAAGTCAGCTAAATAGCCTTCACCGTCTTCGAGTAAACTTTTGATATTAACAATAACCCTCTCCAACTGACTTTTAACATCATTTATATGAAGTACCTTCCCTTTATTGTCGATGCTTGCCGTTCCAGATATATAGTACCTCATCTGATCATTAAAATTTACTCTCACGCCTCGTTCAAAAGCAACATTATACTCATGAGTAGGATTCAAGTAGTTTAGCGCCTTTAAATATTTAATCTGATCTGAGTGTATACCTATCATCGATAAATAATTAAAAGTTATGTAGCTTTTGTGATTTTCGTTAACGCCCTGAATGCCTGTTGATGCAATATAATGAGTATTTTTATTCATCCCTATATTATCAAAATACTCATTTCTAGAATCAACCATTCCTTGATAATTGTTATCGATATCTTTAATATAAAACCAAGTTCTAATGATATTGTCCTCTACTGTTGCATTTCGATTGTGCATTTTTAGGTTCAATTGTCCAAAGATATTCTTCGTTTCAAGATAAGAAGATCCAACCTCTTCCGGTGAAATATGACCTATTATATGTGTATAATCACCCGTTGATAATGCACTATAATAGCCTTTATTGATTATTTCAATCGCATTCATTGATTTTAAAAATACACCTTCTAAAGCCACTTTTGCACCTGATGTAGGTTTTTGCCCTATAGACAGATAATAAATGTTCGGATAATTCTCCAACATGAATTTGTCTAATTGACTTTTTTGATTCACTATATCACTCAAATAGAACTTGAAATAATACGTATTATCAATATAGCTATTTTCATCACTTAAGTATTCGCAATATTTATTCATTATGAATATCAGTTGTTCAATAAGACTACTGTTACTCAATCCAAAATCGATTGCAAAATAATATTCCGAGTATCTCGCACTTTCAAATTTCGTTAACATATTTTTCTCCTATATTATATCGAGATGAGAAGTAAACAATACAAAATCTTCGTTCCTTGCAAGTATATCCGTCTCATAGAAAACCTCTTTAGTTTCCATATCTAAGAAATGAATTTTTTCTTGACTAAGAAAGCATATATATCTTCCGTTTCCAACAATACCAATCGCAAGATGTGAAAAAATATCATTGTTAGACTGTACCAAGTCCCTTACGTAATCATCGGATAAATACGATTTTCCTATATCTCTATAGAACATTAACTTCATTGTATCTGCATCAATAACAATTAATCGATTGGGTTCACCAAATACAACAATATACTTTTGACCATTGTATTCCCCTACTTTATGAGAAGTATATCTATAACCAAACGGAACACTAAACGAATCCTTGTGTATTAGTTCATTATTGACAAAGCCATATTTATCAATAACACCAGGCTCTAAATACAATACATCATTTGTTAAAGGGAGAAAATTATGGGATGATGTGTATAAAAATTTTTTCTCGGAGTCAATTTCAAAATGTGCTGGACTCCCTCCACAAGTTTTATATTTATCAATATTCAAGGTCTCTAAGTCAATCGACATAATTTCGCCGGGTAAACATTCAATATCATATTTATTATTCACCTTAGAATATGTCATATTACTAATAACTTTCTCGCCAGCCCTTGCTTTAGCAATTTCCATTATTGAAGCTAGTTCATCATTATTAACGATTCGATTACTATTCTTTAACCGATATCTGGAGTACTTGAACTCGTGGCTTAGAAAAAGTTTGCTGCCAATATTCCTTACCACATGCGGAGGGTATTTGTTACTCTCTAACTCAACCAAAAATACAAATTCACTCAAATTTTTATTTACACGATACAAATGCAACTTTTCAGCTTCGTTTACCGCACCAAGATAAAAATAGTTGCTATCCGCTTCACATTCATATACAGTAGAAATCAGTCGTTTGTACTTGAACTCCAATCCTAATAAATCGTCAAGTCTGTATACTTTCATACTCAAGTCTCCTGTATTGACATAAAAAAAGAACTCTTCATCTTCCATAAAACATAGGAATGATTTTCTATTTTCTAGACAGACAATAGAATGCGGTTTCTTGCCATTTTTATAAATGTCATGATGGGCACACTTCTGAATCGTTTTAATATTCTCCGGTAAATAACATTTATAACTATCAATACTAGAACTTAATAAGTCAACCACAGAAAAAGTAACAAAAAATCTGCGCTCATCGTTTATATTTGATAAATAGAACACTATTTGCTTATCTTCTTTTAACACTTCTGGTATATCGATTATCTTAGACTCTTTAATTAATTTAAGCTCTAACATCTTATCCCCTTAATTAATTTTCTTAAAATGCAAGCTATCAAACATATAGATATTCAGCTCACAAACCCTACATGATAGTGCTGTTTCATCATTAATCATTTCTAAAGTATGATGGGTTCTTATCCTACCGTCATTCTGGCGATACAAATGCAAATCATATGAAGAAAGACCATACCCTGTCTTTATACACGTGTCAACAGTTAAAGCCACTATGTTTCTTATCATCATATCTTCGATTTGACTGCACCCATACTTATCAAAGTCAGTCTCTAGATTAATATCATCTTTTAACGATGTGTTGTAGAAGTTCGAATTTTCATCATTTAAGTGATGTGAGAAAGATAGCAGAAACTTCTGATTTCTATATGCCAACTGCTTTTCCAACAGAATTTTTATTACTTCAATCCGATTGTACTGACTTGATAGCAAGTCATCGTAATAATCTAAAAACACAATATCCATGTGGTTCTGCATATTTACAACACACGACTCTAAATCTGTAATCACATCATCTACATCTGCACATATGGTAGTCAGACTTGCATCGATATTCAAAGAAGCAAACACTTCAGATTGCTGCAAATAAATACTTTTTTCAATTTCAACAGAGGTTACACAATCGATACTTTCATACCAACACCTTACATCTAAAAAATCTAATGATGGTAAACCAAAATAATGAAGTTTCTTACCCTTCCTCTTTTCTAAATCACATATTTTCCCCTTCATAAATTCTCTGATTTCATCTTTTGCATCAGTCGTAACAAACTTCAAGCTATTTCTTCGTAATGCGCTATACAAAGTTTTCTGTCTAGTTGTTAAAGCCAAGAGGCACCTCGTCATCTTATCTATAGTTGTTCTTCTTTATAAAGCAAATAATCTCCAATAACCAGATAATCCAAATCGATAGATTTAAAACAGTTAATTGCATCCTTAGGCGACTCTACAATCGGCTCTCCATTATCATTAAATGAAGTGTTCAGAATAACTGGTATGCCTGTTATTTTTTCAAACTCAGTTATTATACTATGGAAGTTGGGGTTTAATAATTTTGATACGGTTTGTACTCTACCTGACCCATCAACATGAGTTACTGATGGAATATGATTTCTTTTTGACTCATGAACTTGTGGCACCATTAACATATAATATGATTCATGATGCATATCAAAATATTGACTCTGCTTTTCTTCTAAAACGGCTGGTGCAAAAGGCCTAAAATGTTCTCTATGCTTTATTCTCTCATTAATCAGATCCTTCATCCTTGGGTTTCTAGGATCTGCCAATATACTCCTGTTCCCTAGTGCTCTTGGTCCAAATTCTGACTTCCCGTTAAAGATACCAATAATTTTTCCTTCAGAAATTAATTGCGCTGCCGTTTTTGCGGATTCATTTGACCCCAAAAACTTGAAGTTTACTCCGCTTTCTAGGATAATCTTATAAATTTCTTCTTGTGAATACTCTTTACCTAAGTATGGTGTGAACAATCTATTGCTTTTTTCATAAGGTTTATCGGTGTTATTGTAATACGCATATAAGGCACTCCCTATAGAAGTTCCATTATCTCCAGCACCCGCTTGAATAAATATTTGTTTAAAAGGTGTTTCTTGTAGTATTTTAAAATTGGCAACACTATTCAAAGCAACGCCACCCGCAAGAGACAAATTGTCACATTTGGTCTGTTTATAGATATGATTACATATCATAATAACAACTTTTTCTAAATGTTTTTGTAGTGCAAATGCAATATTCGCTTTTACAATGAACGCCTCATCCTTCTCTAAGTTTAATAAACTCTTTTCTATATACTTCTCTAAATTATGCATATTTTCAAATGACATTTTGAATGTATTATCTTCATATATATAAAACTGACTAAACGCTTCAACTAATGAGTCATCACCATAAGCAGATAATCCCATCGTCTTGCCCTCTTGTAAAAAATCAAAGCCAATTGCCCGTGTTACCGTTAAATAGAAAGCTCCTAATGAGTTCTCAAATATAGGGTAGTTCTTTTGTCTATTTACAGTCCCCGCAGTATGATCAATTTTCTCCAAGACGCCATTGCTACCAAAATATGTGGTAATGGTTTCGTGTTTCTCTCCATCTATAGAACTTCCAAAACCATCGATAACTAAAACTGCGCTCTCCTTAAAACTTGAACAATAATAAGCGCTGGCCGCATGAGAAAGATGATGATTCATCAGTTTTATCTTTTTATCGTATTTCGCATAATACTTCGGATCAATTATGTCGTTACCTACTATAATGTCAACATCATCAATCGTCATACTTTCGTGTTCCAAACAATAATCTACCGCATGACATCTGAATAACCCATTAACATTATTAATTGAATGTTTTTTCCTAGTAATCCTTTCTTCTTCTATCGCAACTTTAACTTCACCATCAATAACTAAACACGCTGAAAAATCATGACTTGATCCACCTAAACCTAAAATTTTCATTCATCATTGCATACTAAATCGTTCTTAGTATGCATTCCTCCCTCCATTATTTTAATTCAAAATGTTATTGAATAACCTAACACAACAAATAGCTCGCATTTATGAAACACTGTTAAATGCCGTTGTTAGTTTGACATAATACTCGTTCCTATTTAATAATTCTTCATGACTACCTTCATCAGCTTTTTTCCCTTTATCTAAAATAATGGTATTATCAGATGAAAGTATTGTTTCCATTCTATGAGCCACGACAACAATAATTTTATTTGCTGAAATTTCTCGTAAGTAACTCATTACCAGTTTTTCTGATCTTACATCTAAAGCTGACGTAGATTCATCTAAAATCATTACATCGGTATCCCTTAGAATTAATCTTGCTATGCATAGCAACTGTTTTTGCCCTCCGGATAAACCATTCTGATCAACAATTTGATAATCTAGTCCATCTTTTAATTCTCTAACATGCTCTAATAAACCAATTTTATTTAATACGAAAAATAACTCATCATCTGTAATAGTGCTATTTCCACATACAAGGTTATCGCGTAAACTACCTTTAAATAGATATGATACCTGCGGTAAATAACCAACCTTATTATAAAATTCTGATCGCTTAAACGATCGAAATGGTAAATTATTTATTAACATATCGCCACCTTTAGGTTCTAGTGTACTCGCAATCAGTCTGCTTAAAGTAGATTTTCCACTTCCACTTTCACCAATCAAAACATTGACTTTACCGAGTTCGAAGTTAACGTTTACATCCGTTATGGTTTCGGTATCATAATAATTGAATTTCAAGTTCCTTACACTGAGATTACTAATACTCTTTAAACTCAAT